>DASWKP010000400.1:0-4370 GCA_036396575.1 Longimicrobiales bacterium
CCAGGAATCCCGGGAATCCCGTGAACAGGACGGTGTCCATGCGTGAAGGTCTGGCGCGGAGCGCCCTCCGGCAATCCCCGCGTTTCCCGCGGCCGCTCCGCCGCGCCGCTCGCGCCGGGGAAGGATCCGCCAGCAGCCGTGTAATGGAAGCGGATCCCTTCGAGCCGAGGCAGCCGCCCACCCATGTCACGGTCGACCCCAGATCGGTTCACGCCCCCGGCGCCCGTCGGTTCCGGGGGGTGGGGCCTTCCGGCCTTCGTGGCCCTCACGCTGGCCGCCCTGGCGGGGCTTCCGGTGATCCAGGACGTCCGGATGGCCTCCATCGAGGAGGAGATCTCAGGGGTGCTGGACCCGGCTCGCGCCCTGAGCCAGGAGTTGGCCGGCCTCCAGGCCCGCCAGATGTCCCGCTTCCAGGCGTACCTCCTCACTGGGGACTCCTCGCTCCGCGTCCGTTACGAGATGCTGGTCCGGGAGGAAGCGCGGGTCTATCGGGAGCTCCTCCGCACGGTGGAGACCACCGGCCTCGCCATCGGCGAACGCCTGGCGAGCGTGCGCAATACGTCCCAGGCGTGGCATCTCTCGGCGACGCAGGTGTGGCACTTCACGTATCGGGACGCGTCTGCCGGGTCTCCCGAGCACGCCGCGTTCCTGGGGGCGCTGGACGCCGAGCACGACCGCTACGAGACCATGCTCGCCGCCTCCGAGGCGCTCGACTCCACGCTTGTGGCGCTCGTGGACGACGCCCGATCCCGGATGGAGCGGGAACGGGCCCGCCAGACCGAGCTTACGCTGGTGCTGGTGGGCCTCGCGCTCCTGGGGGCCGCGGCCCTTGGCTTCATCGGCCGGCGGCAGGCGCGCCTGGCCCGGGAGGCCGAGACGGAGCGCCGCCGAACCCTGGCGGGCCGGCGGGAGCTGGAGGCGGTCCTCGACGCGACGGGGGACGGCGTCGTGGGCGTCGACCTGGACGGCCGCTGCACGTCGCTCAACCGGGCGGCCAGCGAGCTTCTGGGGCGGAGCGAGCGCAAAGCCGAGGGATGGGACCTCCACACCCTCTTCCACGGCGCCGCCCGCGCCGACGACGCCCACGAGGCGAGGGAGTGCCCTCTCCTGCGGGCGCTGGAGGAGGGCGCGGCGCGCGAGGCCCGGGACGACCTCCTGTGGCGGCGGGACGGCACGCCGTTTCAGGCTCGCTGGGTCGTGCGCCCTCTCGTGGACGGTGGGCAGGTCCGGGGCGCCGTGGTCACCTTCGCCGATATGACCCGCATCCGCGAGGCGGAGAAGGCGCTGCGCGAGGCGGTCCAGGCCCGCGAGGAGGTCGTTCAGGTCGTGTCCCACGACCTCAGGAACCCCCTGGGCACCATCGTGGCGGCTTCGGAGCTCCTGGCGGAGCTGGACCTGTCCCCCGACAGCGAACGGGAGCAGCTCGACATCATCCGTCGCTCCGCGGAGCGCATGGACCGCCTCATTCAGGACGTGCTGGACGTGTCCCGGCTGGAAGCGGGCAAACTCGCCGTGGTCAAGGTCCCGGTCGATGTGGAGGAGCTGGTCACCGACGTGGTCCGCCTCATGGGCCCCCGGGCCCGGGAGGGGGAGGTGAGCCTGGAGGCCCGGGTGGAACCGGGCCTGCCGAACGTGCCGGGGGACCGGCTACGCCTGGAACAGGTGCTCGCCAACCTCCTGAGCAACGCGGTGAAGTTCACGGAGCCCGGGGGGCGCGTCGGCGTCACGGCCGCGGCCAGGGGCGACCACGTCTCCCTGGAGGTCAGCGACACCGGTTGTGGCATCTCCGACGAGAACCTGGCCCACCTGTTCGACCGCTTCTGGCAGGTGGGGCGGAGCGACCGGAACGGGTCGGGGTTGGGGCTGGCGATCGTCGACGGCATCGTGGAAGCGCACGGCGGCCGCGTACAGGTGGAAAGCGAGCCGGGGCGGGGGAGCACCTTCCAGGTGCTGCTTCCAGTCGAGGCGGCCGCCGGCGTGGACAGCGAGTGAGTCATCCCCGGAGCGCGCTGACCGGGGTCATGATGGACCGGGCGCTCCTCCTGACCCGCCTCCTCGAGCGGGCCGGCACGCTGTTTCCCGCGAAGGCGGTGGTGACCCGGCTCCGGGATGGCTCCCTCCACCGCCAGACCTGGTCCGGGACTCTGGAAAGGGTGCGGCGCCTGGCGGGGGCGCTCACGGAGCTGGGCGTGCGACCCGGAGACCGCGTGGCCACGTTGGCCTGGAACACGTCCCGGCACCTGGAGCTGTACTTCGCCGTGCCCGCGGTGGGCGCCGTTCTCCACACGCTGAACGTACGCCTGGCCCCGGGGCAGCTCACGCGCATCGCCCGCCACGCGGGCGACCGGGTCCTCTTCGCCGATCCGGAGTTCGCCGTGGCCGCGCGGGACCTGCGGGACGCCGGGGTGGAAGGGATCGTGGCCTTGGACGGGCCGGACGACGGCGGGGCCAACCCCAGGGGATGGTTGGACTACGAAGCGCTCCTGGCGGCCTCGACTCCGGTGGAGGCGTTCCCCGAGTGGGACGAGAACCAGGCCGCCGTGCTGTGCTACACGTCGGGCACCACGGACGACCCCAAGGGCGTCCTGTACTCCCACCGGGCCCTGGCGCTTCACACGCTGGCCATCGCCCTTCCCGACGGCTTCGGGCTCGGCGAAGCCGACGTGATCATGCCGGCCGTGCCCATGTTCCACGCCAACGCCTGGGGCCTGCCCTTCGCCGCGGCCATGACGGGAGCCACGCTGGTCCTGCCGGGCGCGCGCCCCGACGGTGCCGCGCTCGTCCGCCTCATGGCGAGCGAGGGCGTCACGTTCGCGGCGGGCGTGCCCACCGTGTGGCTGGACGTCCTGGAGGCGCTCCGCGGGGGTGAGGCCCGCCCCGGAGCGCTCCGCCGCATCCACTCCGGGGGCGCTCCCACGCCGCGCGCCCTGGTGGACGCGTACCGCGAGGAGTGGGGAGTCGAAGTGGTCACCGGGTGGGGCATGACCGAGCTGTCCCCCGTGGGCATGGTCTGTCACCCCCGTGGCTTCATGGCGGGCTGGGACCAGGAGCGCCTGGCACCCGTGCGGACCAGCCAGGGCACGCCGCTCCCGTTCGTGGAGGTACGGATCGTGAGCGAGGACGGGGCCGAGGTGCCCCGCGACGGTGAGACCCCGGGCGAGCTGCAGGTGCGGGGGCCGTGGGTGGCGGGGGGCTACTTCGCGGGAGAGGGAGAGGCGTCAGGGGCTCCCGACGGAGCCTTCCGGGACGGGTGGCTCCGTACCGGCGACGTGGCCACCCTGGACGCCCATGGCTACGTCCGGCTGGTGGACCGCCTCAACGACCTCATCCGCAGCGGGGGGGAGTGGATCTCCAGTGTGCGGATCGAGAACGCCCTCATGTGCCATCCGGCGGTGGCGGAGGCGGCGGTCGTGGCCGTGGTGGACGTCCGCTGGCAGGAGCGGCCCCTGGCGTGTATCGTGCTTCGGACCGGCGCCGAACCTCCGTCTCCGGAGGAGCTCCTGGCCGACCTCCGGGCCCACGTCCCGTCGTGGTGGCTCCCCGATCGGGTGGTCTTCCTGGACGCCCTGCCCCATACCGCCACGGGCAAGTTCGACAAGAAGGAGCTCCGGGCCCGCTTCAGCCCCCGTCCCGCCACGTGAGCAGCGCCTCCACCTCGTCGGTCGTGAAGCGGTAGACGCCGGCTCCGGCCAGCCGCTCCGCGTCGGCAGGGTCGTTGACCGTCCACACCACGACGTCGATCCCTTCCCGGTAGGTGGCCCGAACGAGGTCCGGGTCGGCCAGGACCAGGCGGGCGTCGAAGTCCAGAAGGGCACGTCCCTCCTTGAGGACTGCCCGGTCCAGCGCTTCCGCGAAGCGCTCGGCCTCGTCGACGATGTAGCCGATGCGCACCCGCTCGTCCCGGCCCGCGACCCGCTCCAGCATGCGCCAGTCCATCGAGATGAAGATGACCGTGTCCAGCATGCCGGCGGCGTCGGTGATGGTGACCATCCGGTCCAGATCCTCGAGCTCCCTGTACCCTTTGATTTCAGCGTACACGCGGGGGACGCGCCCTTCCAGGGCCGCCAGGGCCTGTGCCATCGACGGAATCTCCTCCCCCTCGAACTCCGGGGCGAACCACTTGCCCGCGTCCAGCTTCTTGAGCTGTCCCAGAGCCCGGCGACGGACCGGGCCCACGCCGTTGGTGGTGCGCCCGAGGTTGGCGTCGTGCAGGAGGACCGGCGTGCCGCACGAGGCGGTCTGGATGTCGAACTCCACCGCGTCGGCGCCAGCTTCGATGGCCGCCGTCAAGGAGGCCAGGGTGTTCTCCGGCGCCCGGCCGGCGTACCCCCGGTGTCCGATGATCTCCTTGCGGGGCGCGCTGTCGCTCA
>DASWKP010000401.1:0-10192 GCA_036396575.1 Longimicrobiales bacterium
CGTGAGGACCGCGGTGGCCGTGAAGGCGGGGCGGGCCAGGAGCCCGCGCGTGCCGAAGCGGACATCCTGCCAGAGGGCCTCCAGGAGCCTGCCGGGCCGGCGGGTCGGCTGTCGCCCGCCGGGCGGCCGCGACGCCGGGCCCCGCGCCCGGAACATCCGCGACGCCACGCTCCCCAGGCTCTGCCGCCAGAACCACGCGCGCGCCTCCACGCGCCCCCGCTCCGGCAGGACGCGCCGGACGTACTCCTCCTCCAGGTCGCCGGCGATGAACTCCCGTGCCTCCCCGCGGATCAGGAGTGCCAGGAGCGCCCGGGCCAGGAAGGGCGGGCGGGGGGCCCGCTCACTCACCGAAAGCCGCTCCGACCGCCATGCTCGCCAGCTTTCCCGCCACCCCCTCGGCCATGACCTGGACCTCCCGATAGGCGGCCTGCAGCGCCGCCGCTCCCTCCGGCTCCAGGCGGTAATACCGCTTGCGCCGGCCGCCCCGGGCGGGCTCGGCCCCTCCCACGTCGGACGCCACGAGGGCCTTGGCCTCCAGGCGCTCCAAGCCGGTGTAGACCGCGCCGGCGGACACCGCGCGCCCGGTGCGCTCCTCGATCTCCCGGCGGATGGTCACGCCGTAGGCGTCTTTCTCCAAGCGCAGGATCGCGAAGAGGAGGAGTTGCTCGAATTCGCCGACGTTTCGGGACATGCGACGTATCTCCTGCATTGCAGTGTTGATTTGTACCGCAATGTAGGGTTCGCGCGGGGAGAGATCAAGGCGCCTCTTCCTCTACCCGCTCGATCTCCTCGATGGTGGGCGTGAAGAGCATCCCCTTGATGCCGGCCGGGGAGTCGGGATTGCCCTGCATCACGAAGTTCCGGTCCACGTCGAAGTCCAGGGTGATGACGGTCGCCTCACCCTCCTGGGCCACGAGGGGAGAGGACAGCTTGACCTTGACGCCGCTGGTCGAGCCCGAGGGGACCTTGAGCACGGCCGTGGATCCACCCGTCTCGAAGGCGTAACCCTCTACGAGCGTCACGAAGGCGCTGTCCACCACCAGACGGAGCTGGGCGTAGCTTCCGGCGGGCACTTCCTCGAGTTCAGTCAGGGCCGCGACCACGCCGTCCCGGAGCGTCAGCAGGTCGAAGTGGTGGGGGTTGTCGGGGTCGTTGAACAGATCGATCCTGCCAGCCACGTCCTCGTCCTCGCCGTCGTCCACGCCGTCGCCGTCGGCATCGTCATCATTCATGTCCGAGCCGCCCTGGAGGTAGATGCGGGACACCCACATCTCGGCGGAGGCGACGTAATCCGAGGGAGCGTCGGTCACCAGGACCTGGACGCGGGGGGCGGACAGGGGGCCCGTGCCGTCCTCGGCGTCGCAGGCGGTCAGGGCAAGGAGCAGGGCGGTGGCGAGCCCGGCGACGAAGACGACTGCGCGCGGCTGGCTCCGGACCACGGGCACCGCTACGGGGCAAACTTTGCCATGCATAGCACGATGGTACGTAGGCATCGTGTTCTCTCCCGGTCGAAGGATCACTCACGTCGAACCGGTGGCGTAACACGATCCAGCGTTTGGACCTGGTCGCTACCGGCAGACGAACACGGCTGCGATCACCAGAGAGCGCAAGAAATGTGCCGACGCTCAGGTCCGGGCGCCCAGAACGCCGGTCACGAGTTGCCGGTCCTCATCCACGTCTTCCGTGCGAAGGTCCCCGTACCCTGCGTCGGCCAGCCACCCCTCCATTTCCGCCTGGGTGTAGGTGTTGCCTTCGTCGGTCTTCATGAGCATGACGAGGGCGAAGCGGGCGGCCCGGCCGCTCCGGCCCCGGACGAAGTCGCCGATGGCGGCGACGCCCGCGGGCGCCGTGACCCCCGCGGCCTTCCGCACCAGGGCCTGGTTCCGCTCGGGCCCGTAGATGTGGACGATGTTGCTCATGAGGACGATGTCGAAGGGCCCTTCGGGGAGCGGGTCCTCGTTGAAGTCCCCGCCCGCGAGCGTCAGGCCCTCCAGGCTGTCCAGCCCCCACTCCCGCCCGACGAAGTCCACCGTCTCGGAGGTGTCGAACAGCGTGGCCTCCATGCCCGCCGTCACGAACCCGCGCGCCATGTGGCCGGGGCCGCCGCCCACGTCCAGGACGGTGCGGGCTCCGGGGCGTCTGGCCAGGCACGCCGCCACGATGCGCTCCACCCGCTCCTTCGGGGCCGCCGCCATGGCGGACATGAATCGGCGCAGGCCCGTGTCGACGCGCCGCTTCTCGCCTCCCCGGATGGGGTCGCCGCTCGTCAGGACGTCGTTCAGGTGCGTCCAGTCCCGGACGTTCTCGATCCAGTGGGGCAGGCCGCCGGCCAGGTACGTGTCCGCCGAGGGGTCGCACAGGTGAAGGCGCGCCGCCTCGGTGGGCGCGAACACATCCCCATGGGAGGACACCAACCCCAGCTCCTCCAACACGGGGAGGAGGACCGCCACGGCCCGGGGGCTCAGGCCCGCTCGGCCGGCGATGTCGGCGGGTGAGCCGGGCCCCTCGGCCAGCGCGCGGAAGACGCCCGCCTGGGCGGCGCCGGCCACCGTCAGCGTGATCTCAGCCAGGTCTCTCAGCTCGCTCAGCGGCAGCCCGCGGATCTTCATATCTTGACCTCGACCTCAAGGCTCGTCCCTACCTCTCCTGGCACCCAAGCTACCCTCTCACCGACGTGAAGCGAATGGAGACCAAGCGACCCACCAGCCCCGCCGCCGAGGAGATCCTGGGCGGCTACTTCCCGGTCCTGGACCACGGCTTCGTGGCTCTGGTGGACTATATGGGCTCGGACGAGGACGTGGAGCGCGCCGCCCGGGTGAGCTACGGCTACGGCACCCGCAAGACCTCCCAGACCCGGGGGCTGGTCCGCTACCTGCGCCGCCATCACCACACGACCCCCTCGGAAATGGTGGAGCTCAAGTTCCACTGCGCCATGCCCATGTTCGTGGCGCGGCAATGGGTGCGGCACCGGACGGCCTGCCTGGCCGAGGGGACCGAAGTCTACTTCGACCTCCCCGGGGGACCGACGCGACGGGGGGATCAGCTCTACAGGCTCCGCATCGAAGAGATCTGGGCGTGCCGCGACCGGGTTCGGCGGATGCGGCTGCGCCAGGCCAATGAAGACACCCTCGCCCTCCAGCACACCCGCGTGGTGGACGTCTTCAAGAATGGGAGGAAGCCGGTCTTCCGGATGGTCCTGGAGGATGGCAAGTCCATCGAGGCGACCGCGGATCATCGCTTTCTGTTCGCGGACGGGTGGAGCACGCCGGCCAGAGCCGTGGGCCTGCGTGAACGAGGCGGTCGGGCGGTCTGGGACGCGGGGGAGCACTTCGTGTACGCGGACCCGGTCGAGGTGGAGGCGCACGCTCCCGCAGGCGTGGGGGTCGCACGCGGTGGGTCGACGTTCGCCGGGTGGCCCCCCGCGCCCCACGTCGCCCGGAGCCGACTCGGCAGCGCCGCGCTCGTGGGCATCGAGCGCTTCGAGTACGTCGGGGCCAAAGAGACGTACGACCTCGAGGTGGAGGGGCCGTACCACAACTTCGTGGCCAACGGGATCGTCACCCACAACTCCGTCAACGAGTACAGCGCCAGGTATTCCCTCATGCCCCTCCTCTTCTATCTGCCGAAGGAGAGGAACTTCGCGCTCCAGAGCCGTACCAACCGGCAGGGCAGGGAGGAGGCGGGCGCCCCGCCGGAGGTCTACCGGGAGGCGGTGCGGCGCTGGGAGGTCATCCGCAAGGACGCGGGGGAAGGGTACGCGTGGCTCCTGGAGGAGGACGTGGCCCGGGAGATCGCCCGCATCGACCTGCCGCTGTCCACGTATACCCAGTGGTACTGGAAGATCGACCTCCACAACCTCATGCACTTCCTCACGCTCCGGTGTGACGAGCGCGCCCAGTGGGAGATCCAGGAGTACGCGCGGGTGATGGCGGGCATGGTCAAGCGGGTGGCGCCCCTGACCTACGAGGCGTGGATCGACTACGGCCTGGAGGCCAGGCCGCTCAGCCGGGCCGAGCGCCTGGCGCTGTCCCGCCTCCTGGACGCGTCCGACGACGGCATCCGCTCGCGGGAGGGAGCCACCCTCTCCCCGGAGGATCTGGCTGGGATCGGGCTGTCCAAGCGGGAGGTCCAGGAGCTCGTGGAGAAGGTGGGCCAGCCGGGCCACCCCGACTTCGAGTTGGACCTGTCCCGCATGCGAGGCGCCGAGGAGGTGGGCAAGGCGATGGAGCAGGCCGTGCCCGGGACGTTCGAGTGAGCCCCGGCCCGCCGCACGAGCCATGAGCGAGCGCCGCTACACGGACGACGAGGTGACGCGGATTCTCCGGCGGGCCACGGAGCTGGAGGGTCGGCTACCGGCCCTCCCTCCGGGGGAGGGAGTGAACCTCACCGAGCTACGGGAAATCGCCCGCGAGGTCGGGATCGACGCGGGGGCGGTGAGCCGGGCGGCGGCGGAGCTGGACCGGCCGGAGACGCAGGGCGCCGGGTCCGCGGTGGCCCGGGTCCACCGCGACGTGCGGGTCGTGCCCCGCATCGATCGGGAAGGCACGGCCGATCTCGTCCGGCACGTGGACCGCCGGGTCTCCGCCCAGGGCACGGTCACGGAGGCGCTGGGTGGCGTGCGCTGGAGCGGCGAGGCAGGCCTCAAGAGCGTCCAGGTGGCCATCCACGACACGGCGGAAGGAACCGTCATCTCCGTGGAGGAACGCTATCCGAAGATCCCGGAGCTCCTGCACATCCTTCCCGCGATATGGGGGACGGCCTTCGGGGCCGCGGCGGGTGAAGCTCTGGCCGCCTCCATGTTCGTGACCACGCTGGTGGGCCTGGTCCTGGGCGTGCTCCTCGGCCATGGCATCTGGCGCCTCATCGCCTCGGGCAGCGCCAAACGCGTGCGGTTGCTGGCGGACGAGCTGGCCCTGGCGGCCGTGCAGGCCCGAGGGCGGGAGGGCGGCGGGGATGAGCGGGATGGTGGGGACGGGCTGGAGGATCTGGAGGGGTAGTGAGGAGGAAGCGCTGCCAGCCGCGCGCGGCCGCGCCTATGCCACCCACACCGTCTTCGCGTACACGAACTCCCGGATGCCCAGGGGGGAGAGCTCCCGCCCGTAGCCGCTCTCCTTGATGCCCCCGAAGGGAAGCCGGGGATCCGAGCGGGCGAAGGCGTTCACGAAGCAGGCGCCGGCCTCCAGGCGCTCCGCGGCGATGCGCTCGCCTCGCTCGACGTCACTCGTATAGACCGACGCGCCCAGCCCGAACGCGGTGTCGTTCGCGATGCGGATGGCGTCGTCCTCGTCCCGGGCCCGAATGACCGTGGCCACGGGCCCGAACAGTTCCTCCTCGTAGGCGGCCATGCCGGGGCCCACCCCGGTGAGCACCGTGGCGGGGTACCACCAGCCCGGCCGGTCCGGGACCTCCCCTCCCAGAGCGCGGGCGGCTCCGGCCCCGACGCTCCGGCACACCTGGTCGTGGAGCGCGTCCCGCAGGTCCTCCCGGGCCAGGGGGCCGATCTCCGTGTCGTCCCGGAACGGGTCGCCCATTGGGGCGGCCTTCATGCGGGCCACCAGGCGCTCCACGTACGCGTCGTGGACCTGGTCCACCACGATGTGGCGCTTGGCGGCGATGCAGCTCTGGCCCGAGTTGATGAGGCGGCCGGTGACGCAGCTCGCCACCGTGGCGTCCAGGTCAGCGTCGGCCAGGATCACCGAGGGGTCGCTCCCGCCCAGTTCCAGGACCGTCTTCTTGATGACGGCACCCGCCGTGGCCGCCACGGCCTTGCCGGCGCCCACGCTCCCGGTGAGGGTCACCGCCGCCACCCGGCGGTCCGCGATGAGCTCCTGAGTCCCGCCCACCCCGAGGAAGAGGTTCCGCACCAGGTCGGGCGGGAAGCCCGCCTCCCGGAAGATCGCTTCGATGGCCAGGGCGCAGCCGGGCACGTTGGGGGCGTGCTTGAGGAGGATGGCGTTGCCCGCCATCACCGCCGGCGCCGTCATGCGGAAGGCCTGCCAGAAGGGGAAGTTCCACGGCATGATGGCCAGCACGACCCCCATCGGCCGGTAGGTCCAGTAGCTCTTCGTCGCGGACGTTTCCGCGGAAACGTCGGCCAGGAAGCCCTCGCCGTGCTCGGCGTAGTACTCGCACGCCGTCGCGCACTTCTCGGCCTCGGCAACCGCCTCCCGCACCGGCTTGCCCATCTCCCGGGTCATGAGCTCGCCCCATTGCCGGGAGCGCTCCCGGAGGATGCGGGCCGCCTCGCGAAGCGGGCCCCCCCGCTGGGCGAAGGACGTCCCTCGCCATGTGGTCTGGGCGTCATGGACGCGCTGGACGACCTCACTCGCGGCTGCGGGGTCCATCTCCGGGTACCGCTGGATCACCGAGCCGGTGCGGGGATCGACGGACACGAAGCTCATAGGCCCTCCTGCGCTGGAGATGCGATCCTCGGGGATCGGGCTTGGGAGCTACTCCTCCCTGAGAACGGCGTTCGGATCCAGCCTCGACACTCGCCACGCGGGCGGCAGGCTCGCGAGCGCGGCGGTTCCCACGATCAGGACGAGAGCCAGCCCGTACGTGAGCGGGTCGGCCCTGGTCACGCCGAAGAGCAGGCCTTCCACCGCGCGGCCCGCGAGGAGCGCCACCAGAACGCCCGCGACGGCGCCCGCGCCGACCGCGGCCAGGCCTGAACCGACCACGCTCGCGAGGAGTCCGGGCGCCCGGGCGCCCAGCGCGATCTTCAGGCCGATCTCTCTCCGGCGCCCGACGACCACATAGGCGACGACCCCGTACACCCCGACGGCGGCCAGCGCGAGACCCATTGCAGCCATGCTGGTAAGCACCCAGACGACGAAATCCTGACGGGCGAGGTGGTCCTGGACCGCCGACTCGATCGTGCGCACGGAGCCCAGGGGCAGCCCGGGGTCGATCTCGGCAACGGCCTCGGTGAGGAGGTGAACGAGTCGCTCGGGAGGTTCGTCGCTCCGGGCGGCGAAGGTCATGGTCGTGGCCACCTCGGGCGAGGAGGGCGTGGTGGCGTCCGACGGCAGGTACACGAACGGGATCGGCTCCTCGCGGAAGGACTCGGACCGTACGCTGCCCACCACCCCGACGACCTCCATGTACTCCCCCCGCGGCGTGATGCGGATCCGCCGGCCGACGGCCGGACCGCCTCCGAGGTGCCTATCAGCCAGGACCTGGTCGACCACGACGGCCGCGTGGCCGCCCGGCCCGTCGTCTCGCTCCAGCAGCCTGCCCTCGATCAGAGGGATGTCCAGGGCCTCGAAGTACCGTGGCGTGACCCTGTTCAGGTCCACGATGGGTCCCGCCTGACCTTCCGGGAGATCCTCTCCCTCCACGTGCAGCGGGCCCTTTCTGAAGTCCGGCGAGAGCGGCAGGAACTCGCCGCCGCCGGCCGCCGTGACCGCTCCGATGCGCTCGATCCGGTCCGCGATCCGCACCCACGCGCGCGCCCGGTCGTCCGCTCCGTACTCCTCGGCGGGAAGGCCGATCTCGAAGGTGATCACTCCGGTGGCGCGGAAGCCGGGATCCACCCGCGCGAGGTTCCCGGCGCTCCGCGCCAGAAGCCCGGCGGCGACCAGCAGCGCCACGGCCACGGCGGCCTGATTGGCCACGAGCGCGCCCTGGACCCGGCGGGCGCCACGGCTCCGTGTGGAGCCCGGCCCCCCGCTCCGGAGTCCGGCGTGAGGGCTGGCCCGGCGCACCGCCAACGCGGGCAGCAACGCGAACGCGACGCTGGCGGCCAGCGCGACGGCCACCCCGAACGCCAGCGCGCCCCGATCCAGGCCGATCTCGTCGATCCTGGGCAGGTCGGGTGGGGCCACGCGCACGACCACGGCCAGCAGAATCGCCGCGAGACCGGCGCCACCGACGCCGCCGGCGGCTCCGACCACGAGCCCCTCGGAAAGGGGAGCCGCGAGCAGGCGGATTCGGCTCGAGCCCAGAGCCTGCCGGACCGCCCGCTCCCGCTCCCTGCCCTCGAGGCGCACCAGGAACAGGTTGGCGAGGTTGGTCGTGGCCAGGAGCAGGAGAAGCGCCGCGGTGCCGAACACGAGCCAGACCTCGGCGCTGACGTCTCCGACGACCCTCGTCTTCAGGGGTCGGACGTAGGAATGGAAGCGCCCATCCGCCGCCCACCGCGGCGTGAGCCGGTCGGGGTAGACCTCGCCGAGCCCGCCGGTGACGCGCGCGATGTCCTCGCGGGCGGACTCCAGCGACGCGCCCGGCGCCAGCCGCCCCACCCCGGGATAGCCGAACCCCATGGGGTTGAGGTTCGACGGATCGATCGTGAACGGAATCCAGAGGCTCGTCCGGCGATCCGGGTAGCGGAACCCCTCCCGAGCGACCCCGACCACCTCGCGATCCACGCCCTCGACGTGGATCTTCCGGCCTATGATGCTCGCGTCGGCGCCCCACCGCCGTCTCCACAGGTCGTGGCTGACGATGGCCACGGGATCGGCGCCCACCCGCTCGTCCCCTTCACGGAACGTCCGCCCCAGCTCGGGAGGGGAGCGGAACACCTCGAAGAAGCCCGACGTGACGCGCGCGACCGGAACGCGCTCGGGACGCTCGATTCCGAGGTTGTACCGGTCCGCGTCGAAGTAGATGGCCATCTCCGAGAGCGAGCGCTGCTCCGCCCGGGTGTGCACGAACGTGCCGACGGAAAACGGGAGCACGTCGAATCCATAGCCGGGCACGCCATAGCCGATGTCGACGAGACGGTCGCTGTCCGGGTAGGGCAGGGGTTCAAGCAGCAGCCGATCCGCCACCGCGAAGGCCGCGGTGATGCCGCCGACGGCCAGCGACAGCGTGAGGAGGGCTGCCGCCGTGAACACCGGGGTCGCGCGGAGCCTGCGCACCGCAAACCCGAGTCCAGAAGCGATGGCGACCATACGGCGGCCCCTACCAGCCGGGGGAACCCTCTCGGAGATGCTCGTTAGTTCCTTTCAGATACTGCCGATTGCGCTCGGCGCGCAAGCGGGTGGGCCGCCAGGGTGATCGCGACCGGGCTCTCCGGCCGGTTGGGCCCAGAGGCGCCGCAGGCGGCGTCAGCCGTAAGCCCGGTGCCACGAGCCGTCACGCCCGACCAGCCTGCCTCATCGAACCATGCTGGAGTCCCAACCGGACCTTTGCCGGCCCAGCGGGGGTGTGGTAGGATGGGTAGAGCCTCCGTCAGCGCACGAAACCCAGGTCCTACTCCATGTCTCGTCCTGTCAAGAAGTTAGAGGAACTCAGCCTTGAGGAGCGATACGCGCGGGCCCGGGCCGTTCAGGCCGAGGCTCGCGATGCCGATCACCTCAAAACCTCGGCTGTCCTCAGGCTGGGGGACGCCAGGGAGTTGGACTGGATTGCGGACGAGTCCGTGCATCTGGCGGTGACCTCCCCGCCGTATTGGACACTCAAGAAGTACAACGACCATCCCGCCCAACTCGGTGACGTGGCCGACTACGAGGCCTTCCTCGATGCGCTCGACCGGGTCTGGGAGCATGCCTTCCGTGTACTGGTTCCCGGTGGCCGACTCGTCTGCGTCGTTGGCGATGTCTGCCTGTCCCGCAGAGACTTCGGTCGGCATGTGGTCATGCCTCTCCATTCAGACATCGCCGTACGGTGCCGGAGGATCGGCTTCGACAACCTCAATCCGATCATCTGGCACAAGATCTCGAACGCCAAATTCGAGGTTGAGGGCAACTCGAGTTTCCTCGGAAAGCCCTACGAGCCGAATGCCATCATCAAGAACAACATCGAGTTCATCCTGATGGAGCGTAAACCGGGTGGGTACCGCAAACCGACTGAGAGGCAGCGGAGTCTCTCCATGATCACCAAGGAGAACTTCGAGGAGTGGTTCCGGCAGATCTGGACCATCGGGGGCGAGTCCACAAAGCGGCACCCGGCGCCCTACCCTCTCGAACTGGCCCATCGTCTCGTGTCCATGTTCTCCTTCGTTGGGGACACGGTTCTGGATCCCTTTGCGGGGACCGGCACCACCCTTCTCGCCGCATCCCGAGTGGGCCGGAATTCGATTGGTGTCGAAATCGATCCAGACTACGCTCACATGGCCGCCACCCGCCTCCGTGAACAGGGAGACCTCTTTGCCTCCTGCCGCGTAGAGCTTCAAGGCTTTCCGGACTAGTGGTTCGATTCCGAAGTCCCGTGTCAGCACCGAGAGTGGCGAAGCGCCGGTGTGGCAAGG
>DASWKP010000402.1:0-2089 GCA_036396575.1 Longimicrobiales bacterium
GTGCGCGCCGATCCCGACGCGGGTCTGACGTTGGCCCAGTATCAGGAGCGGGAGCGCTTCATGGCAGATCTCCTGGAGCTATCCGCCGCGATCCAGACCGCGATGGACGAGGCGGGCATCCAGGGCGGCGGTCGGGGCGGCTTCGGCGGCCGGGGCGGGCAGCCCCAGGCCGCACCGGGCTCCCCGGCGGCGGTGTTGCCCGCCCTGCTCCGCTCGATCCAGGGAGTCTACGGCGCCCTCAACGGTGGCCAGGTCCGTCCCGGGTCCGTCCAGCCTCCCACGAGAACACAGCGGGACCTCGTGGAGCACGCCAGGCGCGAACTGGCCCGGATCCGGGGAGGCTGACCGTGTTCATCTGGATCCATTCGCTGCTGCGTTACCCCCTGTACCTTCTCGGCCTCGCGGTGATCGGGTACACGGGCTGGTGCCTGGCCACGCACCGACCCTTCGACGAGCGCCTGCGAAAGCTCGGCGCCTGGTTCGCCCTCCTCATGCTGGTCGAGGTCCTCGCGGGGTTCGCGCTCATCTTCACGGGGAGGTTCGCCCCCATCACGTTGACGGGGCACGTCTTCTCGATGGCCTTCGCGACGGCGGTGGCTTTCGTGGTGCCCGTAGTCATGCGCAAGCGCCCACCCGAGGAGCGCACCCTGGCCCCCTACATCGTGGGCACGCTGGTGTCCCTCGTGCTCCTGTGGGTGGGCCTCCTGTCCATCGGGCGGCCGCTGTTCGGCGGGCCGGGGTAGGGGGGCGCCGGGCCGCCCCCCGGACGGGCCCGGGCTACCGCCTCCCCCGGAACTGCCGGTACAGCTCATCGTGCTTGTTGTCCCGGGGGTCCACCTCCACGCCACCGACCCACATGCGCTCGATGGTGGTGAGGAGCTGGAGGGGGCTCCCATCGGTGACCAGCAGGTCTGCCCGCTTGCCTGCGTCCAGGCTACCCATGGAGTCGCCCAGGCCCAGGATGCCGGCGTTGCCGAGGGTCATGGCGCGCACGGCCGCGTCCTCGTCCAGCCCGAAGGAGACGGAGTGCGCCGCCACGTACGGCAGGTTCCGGGCGTGCTCCGCGTCGTCCGACGCGAAGCCGATCGTCACCCCGGCCCGCGCCAACACGGCCGCGTTCCGGAAGGACGCGGTGATCGAGTCGTCCCGGTCCGGCGTGGGACGGTAGACCGCGGCGATGGTCAGGACCACCGGCACGTTCCGCTCGGCCAGTTCGTCGGCCACCCGGAACGCCTGGGTCCCGCCCACCACCACCGGCCGGATGGTCGGGAACTCGTCCATGAACAGGAAGAGGTGGCGGATCTGCCAGTCGGTTTCCATGCGGAAGAACACCGGCACCTCGCCCCGGATGGCCGGCTGCATGGCCTCGAGGAAGACCCTGTCGCCTCCCCACAGGTTCGCCTCGAAGCGCCGCGTCGGGTCGTCGGCCACCGACGGCTGCTCGGCGTACATGCGCGCCCGCTCGAACGAGGCCACCAGCCCCTCCATGCGGTCGCCGTCCAGCTCCGGTTCGTCGTCGTCGCCACCCTGGGCAGGCGCCGGAAAGTCGACCACCAGAGGCCCGTCTGAACGAATCGCGACGCGCTCGAACGTGTCGCCGTCGTTCAGGGCGATGATGCCCATGGTCCCCTGGATGATGCCTCTCGACTGGGCCACCCCGGCCGCGGTCATGCCGTTCATGCGCGCCACTTTCATTGCGGGATGGTGAGGTTGCACCGCCGCGATGGCGCGCACGTGGGGGTTGTAGCGCCCCACCTCGAGGAGGTCGGTGGCCTGGCCAACGCTACCGAACTCGATGAGTCCCAGCGGGCTCAGAGCATCGATCATGCCCGGGTAGACGTGCTTTCCGCTGACGTCCACGCGCTGGGCGTCCTCCGGGACCCGCACCTGGCTGGCCGGGCCCACGGCCTCGATGACGCCTCCCCGCACCACCACCACGCCGTTGGCGATGGGGGGCCGGGACACCGGGTGGACCGTGGCGCCCACCAGCGCGACGGCCGTCTCCTGCGGAGCGGCCGCGGCCCCCATCAGCGACGCCAGCTCGTCGAACGTCAGGGCCCGCCCGCCGAGCCCGGCTCCCGTTCCCAGC
>DASWKP010000403.1:0-33201 GCA_036396575.1 Longimicrobiales bacterium
GGTGGGGAGCCGGTGGAGCTGACGCCCAAGGAGTTCGACCTCCTGGCCGCGCTGCTGGCCAGGGATGGAGCCGTGGCGAGCCGCAAGGAGCTGCTCGGCGAGGTGTGGCGCTACGGCAACGCCGACGTCATGACCCGCACGGTGGACGTGCACATCGCCGAGCTGCGGCGCAAGCTGGAGCCCGACCCCGCCATCCCCCGGCACATCCTCACGGTTCGCAAAGCCGGATATCGCCTGAAAGCGTAGGGGACCCCAGGACCCGGGCCGCTACGCGCGGCTTCATGGGATCCGTACCGATCCGTACCCCGTTCTTACGCGAAACCCGCCAGAAGCGCGTCCACGCCGAGGCCTATCCCGCATTAGCTTGATGGGTCTTGCCCACCCGCACCGCCGAAAACGGAAAGCCATGCCCACCGATACCCCCCGCCCGCGACGCGCACGCGGGAACCACGAGGTCGATCTCGCGACGGTGCTGTGCGCCGCGTCCCTTCTCGGCGCGTCCGTTCTCGGCGCGTCCATGGGGGCCGCGACGCCCGCCGCCGCCCAGAATCCGCCCGCCGTCGGACCGGCCGCGAGCCTCCGGGTCTTCCTGGACTGCGAGCCCTTCATCTGCGACTTCGACCACTTCCGTCGTGAAGTCAGCTTCGTCAACTACGTCCGCAACCGGGAGGACGCCCAGGTCCACGTCCTGGTCACGCGGCAGGGCACGGGCGCCGGGGGCTCCGAGTACGCGTTCAACTTCATCGGGCTGGGCGACATGGCCGCCCAACACGACACGCTACGGTTTACGTCCCTCGCCAACGACACGGAGGACGAGACCCGCACCGCGCTGACCCAGCTTTTCACGCTGGGCCTCGTGCCCTTTCTGGCCCGTACTCCCACGGGGCGGCTCCTGGACATCCGACTTCGGGAAGTCGCTGGCCAACGCCCACCGCCGGCGGCGACCGTCCCGGAGGACGACCCCTGGGACCTCTGGTTCTTCCGGCTCGGGGTCAGCGGAGAGATCGAAGGGGAGAGCCGCCAGCGGGAGACCTCCCTGGACGGCTCCGTGTCGGCCAGCCGCACCACGGAGGATCTCAAAATCTCGCTGAGGCTCGAAGCGGACTACGGCGAGGAGGTCTTCGAGCTGGACGACGGCGACGAGGTGAGCATCACGCGCAGCTCGGGCCTGGACGGGCTCATCGTGTGGAGCCTGGGCGACCACTGGTCCGCCGGTGGATCGGGGTCGCTCACGTCCGGGAGTCGCAACAACCAGGACCTGACCGTCCGCTTGAGCCCGGCCCTGGAGTACGACATCTACCCCTACGCCGAGTCCACGCGTCGGCAGATCACGTTCCTCTACAAGGTCGGGATGGTGTGGTACGACTACGACGAAGTGACCCAGTTCGGCAGGATGGGTGAGACACGGCCCGAACACAGCCTGGACGTGTCGGCGGGGTTCCAGCAGCCCTGGGGCCAGATCAACGCGTCCCTGGAGGGTTCCACCTTCCTGGACGACTGGACCCAGCACCGGATCGACTTCTTCGCCAACGTGGAGCTGCGACTGTTTCGGGGGGTGTCCCTCGACGTGAGCGGAAACGTGGCCCGCGTCCAGAACCAGATCTACCTGCCGGTCGAGGACCTCTCCGACGAAGACATCCTCCTGGGCAGGCGGGAGCTGGGCACGGAATTCGAGTACTCCCTCGACGTGGGGCTGAGCTTCAACTTCGGCTCGGTCTTCAACAACGTCGTCAATCCCCGTATGAACACCGGCGGCGGCGGGCGCTTCCGCTGAGGAGCCGCCGAGTCGGTGCGGGACCCGCTCGCTCTCGGGGGCTGAACGGTCGGGGCCACGCCTACCCGCCGAAGCGCTCCCCACCCTTCCACCACCCCGCGTCCGCCTCAGTAACGGGACCCAGCCTGCCCACCACGGACTCCAGCAGCCCGGCGGGGTCGTAGACCACGCCGTCCTTGATGACGGTCTCGATTCGCCGGGTCGCCGTGATGTCGGCCAGGGGATCGCCGCGCACCACGACGAGGTCGGCGAGCTTGCCCGCCTCCACCGTGCCGAGCCGGTCGGAAACGCCGAGCGCGCGGGCGCCGTTGATCGTGGCGATCCTCAGGACGGCCGCCTCGGGCAGCCCCGCCCGGACCATCGCGTGCATCTCCCTGTGGGTGCCGAAGCCGCTGAAGAACTCGCCCCAGCTCGGATGGTCCGTGCCCAGGGTGATGAGGTCGCCGCCCCCGTCCTCGTAGAAGGCCATGAGAGTGCGGTGTTTGACCCTGTAGACGCGCGCGAACTGGTCCAGGGGGGTGCGCTGGGCCACCCGCTCCTCAACGACACTCCTGGCATAGGGCGTGAGGGCGTCCATCTCCTCGAACCACTTCCCATAGACCGCCGGGTCCTTCTCCGCCCAGTAGTCGTAGGCCGTGACCGTGGCGTCGAAGAAGACGCGCTGCGCCCTGTAGAGGGCCGCCGCCTCGGCGATGAGGGACCGCGTCTCCGGGTCGTCCAGGTCCAGAGCCTCCAGGGAGGCGTAGGCGGGCCGGTCGCCGGTGAGGGCGTCGCCCCCCATGAAGTGCTCCACCCGGTCGATGCCCATGAGGATCGCATCCCGGGGGTTCACAGAGCCCCGGAAGCCGGAGTCCAGGTGGGCCGTGACCGTGAGGCCGTGGCGGTGCGCCGCGGCGATGAGGGCGGCGAGTTGCGGAGGCCGGATGCCCTTGGCCTTGAAGCCCCGGGCGCCCCGGGCGGCCCACAGGTCCACCTCGGCCTGGATGCTGTCGGGGGTCATGGCCTCGGCGTCCCAGCCCGGCCGGGCGGTGCCGAAGTAGGGTCCCGAGTTGTAGATGCGCGCGCCCACCTGCTGGCCGGCGTCGATGCGCTCCCGCGCGGCGCGCATGCCCTCGGGGTCGATCTCGCCCGCAGGGAAGGTCGACGTGACCCCGTTGGCCAGGAAAAGCACCGGGTTGACCGTGTACTCGTCCACGCGTCCTTCGCCGAAGAGGTCCACGGCGTAATGGGCGTGCAGGTCGAAGAAGCCGGGAAGGATGGTGTGTTCGTCGTCGAGGCGCAGGACGGTAACGCCGCCGGGCACGAGCGCCGGCCGGAAGCCCACCCGGAGGATCCTGCCGTTCCGCAGGAGGATGCCCGGGTTGGCCACGGCGGCGTCGCCGGTGGCGTCGAAGAGTCGCCCGCCCACGAGGATGACATCCCCCGGGCGAGGCTCGGGGGGCTCCTGCGCCATGGCCGGAGCCGGCAGCGGGGCGGCAGCCAGGGCGGCGATGGCGAGGCTGGCCTGGACGAGGGAAGCCTGCACGAGAGCGGTCAAGAGGCCGGCGGCCAGCTCTCTGGAGCGATGATCGCGTGAGCGGGGTGAGCCCAGGGAACCACATGTGCGTGTGTCCATGTCCCGACGCTACAGCCCGGGGGGGTACGGTGCAATCGCGCGCCGGCGCGCGGCTCGTTCGGGGGGTCGCGGGGTGCTAGACTTCCGTCGATGACCACCGACCCCGAAACGAAGCCGTCCACCTTCCGGCAGGACCTGACTACGCTCCGCCAGGGGATGTCCCTGGCGGGGATCTCTCCCCGGGAGTACGTCGGCCCCCTGCTCCTGAGCACGGTGGCCACCGTCGCGCACCTCGTGGGGCTGGGCTTTCTCATCCTCCTCATCCACCTGGCCGTGGAGGGGGAAGCCACGGGAGGGCGACTCGCCCGGTTGGGCCTGGACCTCACCCCCCTGGGAAGCGGTGCGCGGGCTTTCGCCTTCGTCGCCGCGCTCGCCCTGGTGGCCACGGCGGTCCAGGGGGTGGTGGACTACGCCGCCCGGCGGCGTGTGGCGGACCGAAACACCCGGGCGGAGCTGGCCGTGGCCTCCCATGTGCTGGCCGTTCACCTGCGGTGGGGTCTACAGCACTACGACATGACGAGCCTGGGCGGAGTGGCCCAGCGGATGCGGTCCATGCCCGCCCAGGCGGCCCGCTGCTCCCAGTTCGTGGACCGGACTTTGGAGGCGGGAGCGAGCTTCCTGCTCTATCTGGTGGCCCTGGTCTACCTTTCCCCCGGCCTGGCTATCGTGGCTGTCGTCCTGCTCGGCTTCTACCTCCACGGCTTCAACGTCCTCCTCCGCCGGATCGAGGACCTCACCGAGCAGGTCGATGCGGACGACGCCCGGAGCGCCGTGCGAACACTCGAGCTTCTTCGGAACCTCCCGCTCGTGTGGCTCCTGGGCACCGAGGACGAGGAGGTGGAGCGCGCGGCCGAGGCGGGACGGCAGCGGTCCCGGCTCGGCATCACCCGCGAGCGCCTGGAGGACGGGGTAAAGCCCCTGCGTGAATCCCTCACCGTGGCTGTGACCATCGCGTTCATCCTGCTGGCGGTCCTGCTGGCCCGGGGGATGGGGAGCGAGTCCCTGGGCATCTACCTCCTCTTCTTCCTGATCTTCCGCCGGGCCATCGCGAAGTTCGCGGGGATCCTCACGGTGAGGAGCGATCTCCGGGTGCACGCCGACCGCCTGCGGCGGCTCCTGGACACCGTCCGGGCGGAGCCCCCCTTCGTGGTCTCGGGAGGGACGAGCCGGTTCGACGGAATCGCCCGCGGTCTGGCGGTCCGGGACCTGGAGTTCGGCTACCGGCAGCGCAAGCCCGTGCTGAAGGGCGTCTCCATGGACATCGAGGCCGGGAGCACCACCTACCTGGTCGGCGCGACCGGCTGCGGCAAGACCACCGTCGTCAAGCTCTTCCTCCGGCTCTACGAGTTCGAGAACGGCGCGATCCGGGTGGACGGCACGGACATCCGCGAGTATGACGTCCGGAGCTGGAGGAAAGCCATGGGCTTCTGCGGCTCTCAGCCCCTTCTGTTCGACGACACCGTGAGGGCCAACGTCACCTACGGGATCGAGGACGTGTCGGAGGACCGGATCTGGAAGGCCGCCGAGTTGGCGGAGGCCCGGGAGTTCCTGGAGGAGATGGACGACCGTCTCGACGAGGTGGTGGGTGAGCAAGGGTCCCATCTCTCCATGGGCCAGGCCCAGCGCATCGGCCTCATGCGCCTCTTCCTGCGCCCCACTCCCGTGGTGATCCTGGACGAGGCCACCTCGGCCCTGGATCCCGCCACGGAGGCCACGATCCTGGAGAACCTGGACAGCGGCGGCACCGGCAGGACCACGCTCATCGTGGCGCACCGTCTGAACATCATCCCCGAGGACGCCCCCGTAGTGGTCATGGCGCGTGGGCGCGTGGCAGACCAGGGCACGAGGGAGGAGCTACTCTCCCGCCGCGGGGAGTTCCGCCGCCTCTGGCGTGGGATGGAGCGGAGCCGGCGCGGGACGGGCATGGGGCGCCGGTCCGCCGGCTGACCGGCAGGACGTGTCGGCCAGGGCCCTCAGGCGCTCCCTCAGCTCGGACCAGGGTTGAAACAGGCGGTCGAGGAGCTCATGGTAGGTGTCCAGGATCTCGGCGCTGTAGAAGTAGCCTCCGGGCCGGACCTGGAACGCCTCGACGAAGTCTCGGATCCATTCGCCTTCCGGCTCTAGCTCGAGAAAGGCCTGGAGCCTCCGGGCCAGGTCCTCGCCCACCTCGTCCTCAACGAAATGGAGGAGGCGCTCGGGGAACCGCTTCTCCTGCTCCAGGAACCAGGCGTGGTGCTCGAGGATCATCTCCAGTACGCGGGAGGGGTCGACCCCGCGCGGAAGCCCCAGGAGCCGCAGCCGGCCTGGCCTGCCCGCGTACGACAGCGCACAGTCCAATGGGTTGCGGATGGGCTGCAGGAACCGGAGGGCCGGGAGCCGGTCGAGGAGCTCGCCCAGCTCGTAAGGGCCCCTACGCAGGTCGTTGGTCGCTTTGTGGGACTCCTTCCACACGAGGGCGTCGACGGGCTCGTCGGGCGCTCGGCGCTCCCTGACCTCGGAAAAGCGGCGACGGAGGAACTCCGAGGTCGTGAAGGCATGGGAACGGTTGATGGCGCCGCCTGCCCGGGCCTTGGAAACCTCGAGGGCCCCGTGGCAGAAGCGCCGGAAGCGCACGTCGGCCCGCCCGCGGAGGAAGTTCGCTCCGGACCGTTTCACATCCCGGTGCGAGTGGTTGAGGACGACGCAGCGGGGATGGAGACTCAGCGTCGACGCCGTGATGGTCGTCAAGTTTCGATACGGCCCCAGCATGACCGTCACGGTCCTGAGGCGGTCCGTGGCCGCCTCCAGGGTACGGCGCCAGGCCTGCTTCTCCACGGAGCTGTTGAGGTGTGGCAGGAGGGCGTCGGGGAGCGGCCGCCCGAGGAAGGCGCACAGTTCTCTCCATCCATCGCCGCAATCCCAGCACAGCTCCAGCAGGTCATCTGGACGCTGGGCGAAGTGGGTCCTCACGGCCCGGTTGTGCGCCTCGTAAAGGGCGGTGGCCTCCGCCTCGTTCCCCCGGGGCTCGAAGCCATACACGAGCTTCCGTTGGGCCGTCGCGCCCGTCAGATCGGCGTGCATGAGGAGGCTCTCGATCCAGGTCCCTGAGTCCTTCCGGGTGGTGAGGATGAAGCGGCTCCCCGGGTAGCGAGCGTCCAGCTCCAGGAACAGGAGGGGCCACGGCCAGTCGGCGAAGCTGTCGAGCCGCTCCGTGACGGAGAAGACGCTCGGCCAGTCCCCCCGGAGGGCCGCCCGCAGCTCCTTCAGACCCCCCATGCGGTGACGATGGCCAAGGGTCTTCAGGCACGCACCCAGCGTGCCCAACCCCGTGCCCGGGAAGCCCACGCAGAAGACCCTGCGGCCGCGCTCCCCCCCGCTGCCCGTCACGTGGCCCCCCCGGGGTCCTTCGCCCGGCCGCGGAACGAGGCCAACCGACGGGCCACCCGCTCCAGCAACAGCCGCCACAGGGGCCGGTTGGCCAACTCAGCCAACTCGGCCAACTCGCCCGCCCTGGCCTCCAATCGGCCCCTCATCTGACCCATGCGCCCCCTCACCCTGGCGAGCTGCTTCCGGAGCTCGGCATTCTCCTCCCGCTTCTTGAGCAGCCGGTTCCGCGCCTCCGACAGGGCGAGCCGCAGGGCCCGGGTCCCTGACCTGTCCAGGATGAACCCCTCAAGGGTCCAGCGGTCCTCCTGGCGGGGCGAGAAGCCCTCGGGCAGCTTGTGCCGGGAATGGAGGATCTTGATGGGGCCGTACCCGGTGGTCATGCCGAACTGGGGCCGGAGGTTCCAGGTGAGGGGAAGGACGTACGGGTTGAACCCCCGCTCGTGGAGGTACCGGCTGAGCGCGCTCTGGTCGTTGAGCGCCGGGTTTTCCTCCAGAACGGACCAGTCCTCCGCCTCGGCTTCCATGATCGCCTGGACGTCCCGCCACAGGTCCGAATACACCGGTCTGCGACGGTCCCAGAAGAGGACGCCGCCGTTGTACTGGGGCGCGTCCCGGTCCCCCCGGACACCGTAGTGGAGGACGAAGCTCGTGTTGGGCGCCACGACCACCGCGAGCCCGTGGCGCTCCGCCATCTGGAAGCCGAAGTCCAGCTCGCCCAGCACCATGGTGTCCGAGTCCAGGAGGAGCGTGACGTCCCAGGGCGTCCTCGCGTACTGGGACACCTTGTCCGCCGGAAAGCGCAGAGGCGCGTCCGCAGTAAGGACGCGCTCGAACCCGTCCCCGGAATAGCCGGGCGAGATCAGGCAGCTCTTGACCCCGTACCTCCGGGCGGACGCCGCGCTTCGCTCCGCCTCCTCGATGCCCACTCCCCAGGCCACGTAGGTGATGCCCCGGCTCGGGACGTCCGCCACGGGATCGAGCCCGTAGTGGCGGCTCAGGGTCGGGCTCAGAGAGCACACACGCTCCAGAAGGCACTCCCGCAGTGGCTTTCCCTCAGACGGGAGCGCGACGCCACGGGAGACGTCCACGTTTCCCATCCCCCATCGTGGGTCGGGTGAGGTGCTGCCGTACTGTCTGCACCAAGGCACGTGGGCCTCGTTGAAGACCGTGATCTCCTCGGGGCCGCGGCGCAGCTCATAGTCGGCCTCCCCCGCCGGCCAGCCGAGCTCCCGAAGCCAGGCCACAGTCTCGCTTCGCCGGCCCACGAAATCCTCGTAGTGGACCACCAGATCGAAGCGGTCCCGCTCGGCGAAGAGCCGATCCATCTCCCGGAGCTTGTCGTCGAAGTGGCCGTTCTGGTCAGCGTAGGGCTTGGTGAGGAGGCTGAAGCAGACATCGTAGGGATTCCTGACGAACAGGACGGTACGATCGGGCTTGAAGGCGGCCGCGTGCTGATCGATGGACCAGGTGGTGGTCACCACCGCCTTGAGCACCACGGGCAGCTCGGTGTCCAGCCAGGGGGCCAGGAAGGGGTTGTAGAGATCGGCCACGCAGACCGACTCCGGCCTCTGGCCGAGGAGCAGTGCGAAGGCCGAGGCCCCACTGGACTGCATGCCGTGGACGAGGATCCTGGTCATTCCGTCGTCAGAGCCAGGGTACCGAGTAGCCGAACATCTCCATCACGTCCGCGTAGGCCTCTCGCACGAGCTCGACGGTCTCATCGCAGTAGTAGTCCTCCGTGGGCACCACCCTCGCTCCTGCCGCGTGCAGGTGTCGGAGTGCCTCGGCGCGATATTCGATGTCTAGCCTCTTGCAGATACGCTCTAGACCCTCATGCAAGGACTCGAACTTGATCACGTCATCGAGGCAGAACTGGCCATCGATCATGTAGTGCGAGCGATCGGCCCTGATCCACCGCGGAGACCAGGTCAGCCACTGGCGGAAGCGCTCCCTGAGCGTGTCCTGAATCGGCGGCCCGATGGGAAACCTGCGGCCTTCCCCGATGAGCCCTCGCCGTACCGTGAAGTTGTAAAGCGAGGCGAGTCTATCGAATGGGTTCCTCACCACGGCGAACTTGAAGTAGTCGTCCCAGACTCTCTCGCCGACGAGCCCGCGTACGGTGGTCGCGCTCATGTGACTCTGCCAGACGGAGGCCGCGCGCTCCTCCAGGTCGGGTCCCCGGTACCCCACGACACCCGCCTTCGACACCTGCTGCGGAGTCGCCATGGGGAGAGGTGACTTGCCTTCGGGTACGCACCACGGCTCGAAGTAGACCTCCACCGAGGTGCTTGCCGTGCGAGCCGTCTTCATGTAGATGAAACGCATATGGGAGCTTAACAGCATTCCGCCTCCAGGCTCCTCACCCGGCGGAGGATCGCAGCCTGAGCCTCCTCATCGAACAGCCGCTCGAACTTGGTGCCGTCCCTCCCCCACGGACCGGAGACCGACTCCTTCCACGGCTCGTCGGGCGTTCGAAGCGCGGCCGCCGTGTCGCGGTAGGTCTCCAGCATCCTGGGGCTGTACTCGAGCCCGACGGCGGATACCACGTCCCGGAGCACGTCCTCCGGTCTCTCCACCAGCTCCTCGTAGTCCACCACGACGTGATTCGCGCGCCCCGCCAGGCGCCGGATGGCCCGGGCGTAGTCCCCCCAGTCGCGGATGCAGTTGTCCACGTCGCGGTAGCGCTCGCACCAGCGGGCGCCGGCCCCCCAGCGCTCCGCGGGGTACCGTGAAGGAAGCTCGTGGAGGGACGCCACGTTCTCGCGCCCGTCTCGAAGGACGTGGACGAAGGACGCGTCCGGCACATACCGCTCGATGACAGGAACGTAGAACACGTTCTCGTTGGACTTCTCGATCCAGCCCCGACGGCCCCGGGCCAGCGCCATGCGGTCCAGGGCGTCCACCATCAGCCGGATCTGCGTCCCCTGGCTCCGGGGCAGGGCGCTCACGGCCCGCTCGGCCAGGTCGCCGTATCCCAGCTCCGTCAGGACTCGCCGGTACAGGGGGTAGCGAGTGGAGCCCGAGAGGCGCAGCCATCCCCGGGCCCGAGCCACGAGGAACCAGGGGAGCGTGCGCCGGGAGAGGGCGTGGGGCCACCGGTGGTGCCACCCCACCGTGGAGGCTACGAACCTCGTCTCGGGCAACGACGTGAGGTCGGGGTGGGACGCGAGCAACGCCTGCAGCAGCGTCGTCCCCGACCGGGGACAGCCGCACAGGAACACGCGATGCTCGATGGTCCTCACTTGCCTTCGTCCATATTCTCGGGTATCTGCACCGGGTATCGAACCGAGGCCGGGGGCCTGCCCAACCTGTGGCATCGAGGCCCGACCCTCGGAGACCGGCCCGCCCATCCGACGCGCAGGAGAGGCTTGGAGACGGCATCATCGTCGACGGTCGAGGGTCGCGCGACCCTCCGGGAGTACATCCGAAACCCCCTGCCCCGCAAGGAACACCTGACGGGCAAGGCGATCCTGGAACTGTGCGACGTGGTCTTCCGGCCCACGCCGGCACTCCGCGACCTCGTTGACGTCCGCCGGGAACGCGTGTTCCACGCGGCGGTTCCGGCTCGGGACGCCATCGTCTGGTGCCGCGTCGAGCACGGCGAGATCCTGGACCTCTTCCGGGAGTGCCGGAGCCACCCCGGGTGCCGGTACGTGGTGATCCAGAGCCTGCTGGCCGACGACGGCACGGTGGACCGGGCGGTGCTGGAGGCCATGCCGGAGAACGTCGTGAGGGTCTACGCCAAGAACGTCGCCGTGGACTCGCCCCGCGTCGCGTCGATCCCCATCGGGCGCGACCCCCGGAACCGGGAGGTGGACGACGCCGCGCCCGGGCCCCTGCCGGAGAGCCGGCCCCGCCTGCTGCTCTCGAACTTCGCCCTCAGCACGAACCCTGGTCTCCGCCGGCGCCTCTACCGGCGCTACCGCTGGCGGCGGTGGGTGACGACGGTGAAGGTGCGCCACTGGGGCCGATACCCCCTGTCTCCGGACCAGTACCTCCAGCTCCTCCGCGCCCACGCGTTCTGCCTGTGCCCGCCGGGCCGGGGCATCGACACTTTCCGCACGTGGGACGCACTCTACTCCGGGACGATCCCGGTGGTGAGCAAGGGGCTCCACATGAGCCGCTTCACCGGCCTGCCCATCCTCTCCACCGACGACTTCTCGGACCTGACCCCCCGGTACCTGCGGGCCGCCCGGGACAGGATCCTGGACGCGCCCTGGGACTTCCGTCTCCTCGGCCTCAGCCACTGGCGCGCCCGCATCCTCGGGGACGCCGGGAGGTCGGCACCGGCGGCGCGGGGGAGGGAGGCGTGAGGATCTCCCACCGCCACCGATTCGTGTTCATCGCCATCCCCAAGAACGCAAGCACGTCCATCCGGGCGGCCCTGGGGCCCCACTCGGACGTCCTGAGCGGCGACCGGGACCCCTACTACCACCATGTCTCGGCGTCGGCGCTGCGAGACCACTTCGCCGAGCGGGAATGGGACTGGGACGGCTACTTCAAGTTCGCCGTCGTGAGAAACCCGTGGGAGCGCGTCGTGTCCCAGTACCGCTACCTCCGCCACATGAGGGAGTTCGGCCTGAGCGGCGTGGCCCGGCGGGACTTCGACACCTGGTGCCGTCGCTCCCCGGAATGCTACGCCCGCCTGCGCCGCGGGCTCCCCTCCGTCCCCGGCCGGCTGTGGGCGTCGGTGGCCCGCCCGTACAACCTGGTGCGCCGCCTGGGGCGGTTGCCCTCCCGGCGGCGGATGCTGAGGCAACTCCCCAACGAGGCATTCCTCCGGCACCTGGAGCAGGTCTGGCGACCCCAGCTCTCCTGGATCGCCGACCCGGACGGCCTCCTCCTGGTGGACGCCGTGCTGCGCGCGGAGAGCGTGGGGGAGGAATGGCCGGGTATCATGGCGAGGCTCGGGCTCCCGGAGGAGCCTCTGCCCAGGCTGAGCCCCGACCGCAGACCCATCGCCGGGGAGAGCCCGGATCACCGGGGCTTCTTCTCGCCGGACACCGCCCGCATCGTGGCGGACCGCTTCGCCCCGGATATCGCCCGCTTCGGGTACAGCTTCGCCCCGGACGGGGAGGGCTAGGAGCCCTGCCCGGGCCGGGTCCGGCGCAGGAAGCGGTCGAACCGTGGGGAGCGGACGCGTGCCCCGCGGATCCAGGGGGCAACCCAGGGGCCGACCATCCCACCCAGGCGCCGCACCACCCTCACGTGGGCCGGCGGGGGCGTGTGGGTCGCGAACAGCCTCCGGGTGAAGACATCCACGCACGGCCTGGCGTCGATGGAACCGAACCGCGTCTCGAGTGCGTGGAGCGCCTGCCTGGTCTCGTTCAGGTTGTGCTCGTGGAAGTCGGAGAACCTCTCGTCCTTCGTCGGCTCTTCCTCGCCCACATGGAACGTCAGGTGGCTCTTCTCCAGGAGGAGGCACCGGTCCGCCCGGGCCGCCACGTTCAGCCCGAGGATCTTCCCGATCCAGAGCATGCCAACGCACGCGCTCCCGAGCTCGAAGTCCGGGAGCCGGTCCCGGCGGAACACGAAGCAGTCGTGGCCCGGATGGGCCTTGCCAAGCTCCGCCCACATGAGGGGGAGTTGGTCCGGCCCCTCATAGTGGCCGGGAATCGTGCGGCGGTTGATGATCACCGCGTCGTGCCCCACCGCCAGCAGCCCCGCCACGGTCACGTAGAAGTGGGGCATGAGAGCGATGTCCACGTTGGTGTAGACGAGGTAGTCAGCCTCGGGCGCGACCTCGTGGGCCCGGTCCAGGATGTCCCGGACCAGGGGCAGCTTCCTCGCCTCGCGGAACCGGGCGACGTCGAGGACCGACCGGGTGAGCTCCGGGGTCTCGAGAAAGCCCCGCGTCTCCACCCCACGGTCCTCGGGAAAGCGGGTCGCCACGAGGGCCACGTCCGCCACCGGACGGGCCAGCTCCCGGGCGACGCGCATGGACTCGAAGGTGATGGGCTGGGCTCGCCGCAGGTCCGAGGAGGGCGGCATGTCCACCGGGTTGACGACGTGGGCCAGGCGGATCATGGCCCCCTCCGCCGCGCCCAGGGACATGGCCTCACGGGTTCACTCACCTCCCGACGAGCATGCCTTCGAGGCCAGCGCGCACCTCGTCCCGGTCCTTGGTGCTGAAGTACCACTCCACCGTCCTGTGAAGCCCCTCCCGGAAAGGAGTGCGCGGCGTCCATCCCAGGAGCTCCGCCGCCAGTCGGTTGCTCGCCACGCGGTTCACCGGACCCGTGGGCATGTCCGGCCGAAGCTCGAACTCCGCCGCCCGACCGGTCAGCGCCAGGATCTCCCGGGCCGCGTCCAGCACCCGGATGCGCTCCTCCGTGCCCAGGTTCACGGCGGTCGCGTCCTCGATCCGCTCCGCGGACAGGACGAGCCCTTCCACGATGTCCCCCACGTAGGTCCAGTTGCGGACCTGCGTGCCGTCGCCCCACACCTCGAAGGGGTCCTGGCCGATGAAGGCCCGGGCGATCATGGCCATGATGGCGTGGTTCTCGACGCCCCGCTCCCCGTACACGGTGAACAGGCGGCACGAGGCGGACTTGAAGCCCAGCTCCTCGTGGTAGGCGCGGAGGGCCATCTCCATCATGAGCTTCGCCCAGCCGTACAGGTTGTCGGCATCGTAGGGCGGACCGGCCAGGTCCTCCGTCAGGTACAGCTCCTCCGCGGAGTCCTGCTGCCGGTAGTTCGGGTACACGCAGCCCGACGACGCGAACACCAGCTTCTCCACTCCGGCGGCGTGGGACGCCTTCAGGACCAGACCGTCCAGGGCCAGGTTCCGGGCGCACGCGGCCTGGTGGTAGTCCACGTACCCGCGGCCTCCGTGGAGCGCTGCCAGGTGGAAGACGAGGTCGATCCCGCGCACCGATGCCCCCGGGACCCCCGGATCCAGAAGGTCGGCCCGCGTGAAGTCCACCCGCCCCTGGTCGACGTGGTCCTGGATGTTCTCGAGCCGGCCGCTGGACAGGTCGTCCACGACCCGGATGCGACGGGCTCCCCGCGCCACGAGCGCGTCGACGAGGTGTGAGCCGATGAAGGACGCTCCGCCCGTTACGAGGATGCTCGGTGCGCTCCAGTCCACGCATGTTCTCCGTAAGGGGGGACGATCCGCGGGTCTTGGCGAGACCCAGGGAGCCTGGTACTCTCCCCGCCGCGACGGACGCCGTCAAGGGCCGCCCCCCAACGAGCCCGCTGGATGCTCTTCAACTCGTTCGCCTTCCTGGTCTTCTTCCCTGTGGCGGTGGGGGTCTACTTCATCGTGCCCCACAGGGCCCGCAGGGTGGTCCTTCTGGTGTCCAGCTACCTGTTTTACATGTGGTGGCGGCCCGCCCTTGCGATCCTGCTCCTGACGTCCACCGCCGTGGACTACTGGGCCGCCCTTCGCATGTCCTCCCGCGCCAGCCGGGCACGACGGCGGCCCTACCTGCTGGCGAGCCTGGTGGTCAACCTCGGCCTGCTGGCGACGTTCAAGTACCTGGACTTCGCGCTCCGCTCCCTGGGCGCTCTCCTTGCCGTCACGCCGCCGGAGTTCGGCATCCTCCTCCCCATCGGGATCTCGTTCTACACGTTCCAGACCATCGGCTACTCGGTCGACGTGTACAGGGGACGAATCCAGGCCGAGCGCAGCTTCGTGAAGCTGGCCGTGTTCGTGTCGTTCTGGCCGCAGCTCGTGGCGGGTCCCATCGAGAGGGCACGCCACCTCCTCCCCCAGCTCGACCGGAGGGTCCGTTTCCGCTATCGGCGCGCCAGGGACGGGCTCATCCGGATGGCCTGGGGCTTCTTCAAGAAGGTGGTCATCGCCGATCGCCTCGCGCTGTTCGTGAACCCGGTCTTCGCGGACCCCGCGTCACAGCCCGACGCCGTCCTCCTGCTGGCCGCTTACGCCTTCGTCGTTCAGATCTACTGCGACTTCTCGGGGTACTCGGATATCGCCATCGGCGCCGCCCGCGTCATGGGCATCGACCTCATGGAGAACTTCCGGCGGCCCCTGTGGTGGTCCACGAGCATCGCCGATTTCTGGCGCCGTTGGCACATCTCGCTGACGACCTGGCTGAGGGACTACCTCTTCTTTCCCCTCCAGGGCCGCAGTTCCTCCACCGTCCGGTGGAGCCGCAACATCTTCATCACCTTCGTCCTGTGCGGGCTCTGGCACGGCGCCGCGTGGACCTTCGTGGTCTTCGGCGCCCTCCACGGGGCCATGATAGTGGTCGAGCGGTTCATCGCCGAGGACATCGCGGCCCGCTCTCCGAAGTGGTCAGCCCGGCTCGCCCACCCATGGACCCTCAGCGGGAAGAGGCTCCTCGTCTTCAACCTGGTCACGCTCAGCGTCATCTTCTTCCGGGCTGGCTCGCTGGCCGACGCATGGCTCATTCTGCGGTCCCTGGCGGACGGCATCGACGGCGCCGGCACCGCATTCCTCGGGCTGATCGAGAACGAGAACCTCATCCTGGGCTTTGCCTTCACTCTCGTGCTGGCCGCCGTCGAAGGGCTCCTGGGCGAGGAGTCGCTGGAGGCGGTCCTGGCGCGGCGCCACCACGTCGTCCGACTCACCGCCGTCGCGCTCCTGGTCGCGGTGATCTTCTGGTTCGGGGTATTCAACGCCGATGAGTTCATCTACTTCCAGTTCTGAGCTCCGCGGGCTCGCCATGGATCGGCGACTCCCCATGAGACGGCTGCTGGCCGACCTGTGCATTGTGGCCGGTACCTTGGCGGCCTTCAACCTGGGCGTGGGTCGGGCGCTGCCGGCCGAGTGGCCTCACGCCAGCCTGCAGGTCAGGCTCCCTCCCTGGCGGGACTTCCCGGAGCTGACGACGGTCTTCCTGGGCTCGAGCCAGACGTACCACCAGGTGGACCCCACCGTGGTGGACAGCCTCCTGGCTCTCCAAGGCGTACCCTCGTTGTCGGTGAACCTGGGGTCCCCGACCCTCGCGTTCCCCGCGACCCACCGGCTGTTGCGCCGCATCCTCGAGGAACGTCCCCCGACGTTGACCACGGTGGTGCTCGAGTTGAGACACCCTCGAGCGCCCATCGCCGCCGAAGCGCGCCCGACGCGGGGCACCTACTCGTACACACCGGCCTACGCGCGTTTTCTCTGGGCCTACGAGATGTCGCGAAGCCCCGTGCCAGACCTGGCGACCCAGGCACGCAGGCTGGTGGAGCACGGGCTGGTAATGGCCGAGGGGTTCCTGCACGTGGGCCTGGGACGGGGGTTGACGGCGATGGCGATCACCCCGGCCTCCGACCGCTCGAATAGGGGCTACGTTCCCCTTGGCGAGGGCCTGGCGGTGCGGCGGGGGGCCGTCCCCCTCGACGCGTTGGCGTTGCGGACGAATCGGACGACAAGCCTCGATGCCTACCGATCCCAGGTGGAGAGCCCCGTCCTCCAGGGCTTCCTGACGATGATTGCCGATGAGGCCCGGGCGGCGGGCGTGCGACTCGTCTTCCTCATCCCTCCGAGGCAGCCGGCGGCCTACCTGGAGGTCCCATTGGCGGCGGCGGCGTCAGGCGCCGCGGTGATCGATCTGGGCGATCCCTGGCTCCATCCCGATTTCTACCGCGTGGGTACCAGCGCCGACGTCATTCACCTCAACGCCCGGGGCGCGAGGCTCTACTCCCGGACCATCGCCCGCTGTCTCGCCATCTTTCGGCGAACCGAGGACGGACAGGAGCCGGGCCGGGTCTGCACGGGTGCGGAGCGCCGCCCGCGGCAGCCGCCGCGCTGACGGCGCTTTCGTCGCACCTCCGCAACGGTGACACGGGCCTTCCGGCGGGCGGGCCGCCGTCGTCCTCCCGCGCTCGCCCCTTTCATCCCCCCGGGGCCACCCCTAGCTTCCGGAAGCCGCCAGGGGCATCCCGGCCGCACCGGGATTGAGAGCGACCCTTGGAACCTGATCCGGATGAGACCGGCGTAGGGAGAGCGGCGAGCTGAGACGAAGGACGTCACGAGGCCGCCGGCCGGTCCCCGGAGCAACACGGGAGCAACAGCATGTCCGACCGGAACGGCAGCCAGGGCGCCAGTGGCGCCCGACCCCCCACCGTCGCCCGCACGCTTTCCAACGCCACCACCGACCCCCCTTCCGGCGGCGCCGAGTCACACTACGGCGACGCCTTCCCCAATTCGACCAAGGTCTTCGTGGAAGGCAGCCGGGGCGTCCGGGTCCCCCTGCGGGAGATCGCCCTGGCGAACGGCGAGCCGCCGCTTCGCGTCTACGACACCAGCGGCCCGAGGGACGTGGATGCGCGACGGGGCGCCCCCAAGCTGCGCGCTGACTGGATCCGAGCCCGGGGCGACGTCGAGGACGTGGGCCCGCACCGCCTGCCGGACCTGGCCCGCGACCCGCGCCACGGCAACGCGGCGGTTCCGCCCGAGCTCGACCATCACGTCCTCAGGGGCACGGGTCCCGTGACCCAGATGCACTACGCCCGCCGGGGCGACGTCACCCCCGAGATGGAGTTCGTGGCCCTCCGGGAGGGCATGGAGGCCGAGTTCGTCCGGAGCGAGGTGGCCCGGGGGCGGGCCATCATTCCGGCCAACATCAACCACCCCGAGATCGAGCCCATGGCCATCGGCCGGGCCTTTGCTGTGAAGATCAACGCCAACATCGGCAACTCGGCGGTGACCTCCTCCATCGAGGAGGAGGTGGAGAAGCTGCGCTGGGCCACCCTGTGGGGGGCCGACACGGTCATGGACCTGTCCACGGGCAAGAACATCCACCAGACGCGCCAGTGGATCCTCCGGAACAGCCCCGTACCGATCGGCACCGTGCCCATCTACCAGGCGCTGGAGAAGGTGGACGGCGTCCCCGAGGAGCTCACCTGGGACATCTACCGCGAGACCCTGATCGAGCAGGCCGAGCAGGGCGTGGACTACTTCACGGTCCACGCGGGGGTGCTGCTCCGCTACGTGCCCCTCACGGCCAACCGCATGACGGGCATCGTCTCGCGGGGAGGCTCCATCATCGCCAAGTGGTGTCTGGCGCATCACGAGGAGAGCTTCCTCTACACGCGCTTCCGCGACATCTGTGAGATCATGGCCGCCTACGACGTGGCATTCTCACTCGGGGATGGACTGCGCCCCGGATCCATCGCCGACGCCAACGACGAGGCACAGTTCGCCGAGCTGAAGACCCAGGGCGAGCTCACCCGCATCGCCTGGGAGTACGACGTGCAGGTCATGAACGAGGGGCCCGGGCACGTGCCCATGCACCTGATCAAGGAGAACATGGAGAAGCAGCTCGAGTGGTGCGACGAGGCGCCGTTCTACACCCTGGGCCCGCTCACCACCGACATCGCCCCGGGCTACGACCACATCACCAGCGCCATCGGCGCCGCCCAGATCGGGTGGTACGGCACGGCCATGCTCTGCTACGTGACGCCCAAGGAGCACCTGGGCCTGCCCAACCGTGACGACGTGAAGGCCGGCGTGGTGACCTACAAGATCGCGGCCCACGCCGCGGACCTGGCCAAAGGACACCCGAGGGCCCGGGAGTGGGACAACGCCATCTCCAAGGCCCGCTTCGAGTTCCGCTGGGAGGACCAGTTCAACCTGGCCCTCGACCCGGTCACCGCCCGGGCGTACCACGACGAAACGCTCCCGGCCCACGGCGCCAAGGTGGCGCACTTCTGCTCCATGTGCGGGCCCCGCTTCTGTTCGATGAGGATCTCGCAGGACATCAGGGACGAGGCGAAGGCCGGAATGCGGGAGAAGGCGAGGGAGTTCCGGGAATCGGGCGGAGAGATCTACGTGCCGGAAACCGCGGATTCCTGAACCTTGCGCAGCCGCGGCAGTCACGGAAGTTTATCTTCATGCATAGCGAAGGCAAACTTCACAACACCGAAGGTATGCAAGCCGAGGAGATCAAGGCAGCCTTACAAGCCGTAGGGGAACTCCTCGCGGCGGATGATGAGCACACCGCGATCGTGATCGTGGGGGGCGCTACGCTCAACCTCCTCGGCGTCGTGCGACGACCGCAAGACATCACTTGGCGGAACTATGGTGGCGGACTCGATGTCGGTCTCGTGGGTCGACGCACATTGATCAACTTGAAGCTCTTCGCGGCGGTAGATCGAGGCCCGCGTAGCGTTCACCTGCAGGATCTCGTTGCACTCAACCCGACGGAAGAGGAATTGGAGGGAGCAGCAGCCTGGGTTTTCATTCAGGACGCCGCCCCGGAATGGCCTTCCCTCGTCAACGAGGTGATCGAGCATGTCGAACGAAGTCGGCAGTAGGATCCGAGAGCTGGCAGAACGGACTCTGCTCGATGCGGCTTGGGCACAGTGGTCTGTTCTGACCACTGCGGCCATCCCTGCTGATCGCCGGCGCGCGTGGACGATCGTGGACCCGGAAGCTTTGGTCCTCGCCTCCCTGACGGTTGGACACCGGGAACGGCGACTCGACGACATGGTCGCGTCCTGGGCTGCTGAAGCCGCTCACCTGATAAGCTTGCACCGAATGCGTGCACTTGCCGCTGGATTCCCGGGAGCCGTGAAGGAGCGGCTCGGGATCTTCACTGCCTCCGCGACTTCAGCCGGGGACAAACGCTGGAAGCGTCTGGCCACCGGTCACAACGCCGCAGAGTACGTCCCAAGGCTCAAGGGCCTTGGCGAACTCCGTCTTCTCGAAGGACCGGCGCTGACAATGAGGCTCCGAGCCGGATTCGGAGTGAATGCCAAGGCTGACATCCTTTCCCTGCTCATCGGCTTCGGAGGCGCCGCCGCCGACCTGAAGGTGATCGCCGCGGCGACAGCTTACACCGAACGCGCGGTGAGGACGGCCACCGAAGAGATGACGTTGGCCGGGTTCATCCATGAGATTGAGGGGCGACCCTCCTCCTTCTACGCGGATCCGAGGGCGTGGGCGAACGTGCTTCAATCGCGTCGTTTGGATGGCGGCAAACGGAGCGGAGAAGGAACCTTGCCGCCTTGGCGGTTCTGGGCCGCAGTCTTCGTCTTTCTGGCTCAGGTGATCGATTGGTCCTTCGAGCAGGAGCGCAAGGGATGGACTGCCTACGTCGCGGGCAGCCGCGCTCGGGACCTTCTTGACGAGCACGCGCGAAAGCTCCGCCAAGCACAGATAGTGCTGTCCCCAACGGCACTGGCTCCCGGAGAGAACGTCCTCGGTGCCTTCGAGGAGCTCGTTCGGGAGATCGCGACGTGGGCCAACGCGGGCTTGTACGGAGGATCGTAGCCGTGGGCACGTTTCGTCTCACGCTTGTCGACTTGACGTCTCTATGCGACGTGAATGCTGCACGCGTGAGCCACATCCAGGTCCACTGTCGAGTTGACGTCTCGATATGACGTGAAGCCGGCAAGGATGGCGGAAGAGGCCGTCCTTTCCGAGTTGACGACACCTCCGCCACCGAGGGGTAGCGTGTCCGAGGAACCGATCCGCAATCGGGGAGCCGCGCGGCCGGCGACCCACCAGGCGTCCCCAGTCAGCCCGGCGCCGAGGTCGTGATCGCCACGGCGGTAGAGCGCTCCTCCGTGGTCCGGAGCACCTGGAGGGCGTCGACGATCCACGTGTCGCCACGCAGCACGAAGATCGCCTGGAGCCGGGCCGTTCCCGTCACGCGGCTTCCCGCGAAGTAGTTCCACTCGAAGGTCAGGCCCAGTTCCACCGAGGCCCGGCTCAGGTCCGCCATGGGAACGGAGGTCAGCTCCTCCTGGACGAGGGCGACGGCGACCTCCACCTGGTCGGTCCAGGAACGCACCCGCGCCAGGTCCCGGGGGTTGGCGGCCACCAGAGGGAGGGCCGCCACTTCGTCCGGGTCACCCCGCCCGAGCACCTGGAGGACCGGCGCCAGGGCGGCCAGGATCTCGCCCCGGTCAGGGAGCACCGGCGGCGGTGACGCCACGGTGACCGTGGCCGAGCCCGAAACATCGCCCAGGGTGGCCACCAGGGTCGCGGTGCCGTCCCGCCGTGCCCGCACCGCTCCGCCCACCACGCCCACCACGTCGGGATCGGAGGACGACCACACCGGCGTATCGGAGAGGATGTCGCCCCGGCGGTCTCGTACGACTGCCTCCGGGGTGAAGGAGTCCCCAGGCGCCAGGGGCGACGCGGGCGCCCGGACCTGGATGGTGGCGGGGCGGGCCCGCACCTCCACCTGGACGCTGTCCTGGGCCTCCCCGACGCTGGCCACCACCCATGCCGCGCCCGGCGCCACGGCCGTGACCGTCCCACCGGGGCCCACCGTCGCCACCGACGGGTCCCGGGATCTCCACACGAGCAGCCCGGTGGCGGGTCCCCCGGCGGCCGTGCGTGCCCGGGCCTGGAGGGACTGGCGGTCCCCTTCCACCAGGGGCCCGCCCGGAGCGTCCACGGCCACCACCACCGTGGGGTCCTCCGGGGTCGCGGCCTCCTCACGGGCGGCGGGCGGGGCGGGTTCGGGCTCCGGAGCGGGCGGCGCCGCCGCCTGCCTCGCCGCCGCGGCTGCGCGCGCGGAGTCGGGGCCGGTGGCCCCGGGCTGTCCCGCCGTGGGTCGGGCCGGGGGAGGCTCGACCGCCGCCGAGTCCGCGGCCCCGGGTGGCGGCGCCTCCGCCTCCCGGGTCGCTGTACGGTCCGCCGCCGCGCCCCGGGCCTCAGCCGATCCCTCGTCCGGCGTGGCGCCCGCGGGCTGCCCGGCCGCCGACGACGCGGGACCCTCCGCCACCTCCGCCACAGGGGCGTCCTGGCGGCTCTCCGGATCCTGGGCGCCTTCGTCCCCGGAAGGCCAGAAGAAGATCCCGGCGGGCACCAGGACCAGGAGGGCCACGAGGGGCACGGCCCACCGCTTCCATGCGGCATCCTCCCGGGCGGCCGCGGCGCGCGGGACGTCCGGAACCGGCGGCGTGACGGGAACCGCCGCCGGCGACGGCACCGCCGGAACGGACGCCGCCGCCACCGACGTGGACGACCCCGACGGCGCCCGCGGCACGGAGCGTCCCACCAGCACCCCCTCCAGAGCGTTCATCGCGTCGACCACCGTCGGCCAGCGGTCCTCGGGCTCGTGCTTGAGCATGCGGGCGATGGCGCTGTAAACGCCCAGGGGGCAGTCCGGCCGCGTGCGGCTGAGGAAGTCCAACGTCGCCCGCGAGTCCCACGACGTCCCGTCGTCGTCGGGCGAGGGGTTGCCCAGGATCCTGAGGAGCATCATCCCCAGCGAGTACTGGTCGCTCGCTGGCGTCAGCGACAGGCCCGACAGCGCCTCGGGGCTGGCGAGGAGCGTCCTGGCCGGATCGAGGAAGCGCGCCAGGGCTGCGTCCCCCTCGGGAAGCGCCAGCCCCGGGTCCACGAGAACGGGCGCTCGGTCCGCCGGCAGGATAACGTGCCGGGGCGTGACGTCCCGATGGCACAGGCCCCGCGCGTGGAGCTCGGCCAGACCGGCGCCCACGGCCCTGAGCACCGCGAACACGAAGTCCAGGTCCTCCCGTTCGCCACGGGCCAGCCGCTCCGCGAGCGTCTCCCCCTCCACCAGCTCGGTCATCACGTGGGGCACGTCGTCCACCCCGTAGCCCACTACCCTGGCGAGCGAGGCGTGCCGGACTGCCGCCAGGGCACTCATGTCCCGGCCGAGGCGCTCCCGCACCATGCGCGTATGCTCCCGGAACGCGGCGGGCTCCACGCCGTGGGCGAGGGCCAGGGCCTCCTCCGAATAAGGCGCCTTTACCGCGAGCCACCGGCCGTCGTCTCCCTCGCGCGGGTGTTGCCACACCCGGTAGACGGCTCCGAAGCGGCCCTCACCCAGGACGTCCCACACCACCGCCCCCGGGTAGAGGTGCGCGCTGACCCTCTTCCCCACCGCCTCGGCGGGACTCCTCGTCACGATCCTCCCCCACCGGACGGGATCCCGATGAAGACGCCGACACGCAAGAGGGCGTTGCCGAACACGCCAAGCTCCTCGCCGAAATTGCGAAGACCGGCGGTCAGGCCAAAGTCCAGTGTCGCCTGCCTGCTCAGACGAACGAGCACGCCCCCACCACCGTTGAGCGTGTAGCCGGTCGCCTCCGTACCGATCTCTTCCGGCAGGCTGACCCTGGAGATGCCCGCCCGAGCGGCCAGGTAGGGCGCCGCGCCCGCGGTCGCGAAACTCAGCAGGGGCCAGCGCGGCTCGATGAAGACCCCGAAGACCGTGATGTCTCCGTCGAGGTTGCGGACCTTGAACCCGCCCTCGTCTTCCACCCTCCCGGAGTGGCGGGTGTACTGAAGGCCCAGCCCCACGGAGGACACGCCCATGCGGCGTTGGACCTGGAGCTCGAAGCCGGCGCCGCCTCCGAGGTTGATGTATTGATTACCCAACACGGGGTCGAACTCCGCCTCGTAATTCCCCAGGAGGAGCGTCATGATGCCCGACGCCTGGACGGAGTACGGCTGCGCGGTCTGCGCGTAAAGGGGGAGGGGACAGGAGAGCGCGGGTACGAGGGCCCAGAGGCACAACAGGATCGGGGCCCGCAAGCAAGTACGGGTCATTTGATATCACCGCGGATTTGGGGGGGGCCTCGCTGTACCATTGACGGTAACGTATGCAAGCTCCGGGCCGCAATGCGGTCGATCGCGAGCGGTTGCCCGCTCGGCGCCGTGGGGCTTACCGTTCCCGTGGCCGTCCCGCCTGTTTCCAGGGAACCCGCGGGGGTCCAGCCGGACCACCCGCCGTGTCGATCTCACAGGAGCGTTGCACGATGCCTCGACTTCCGGCCGCGTTTATTCTGCTTGGCACTCTCGCGGCAGTGCCGGCCACGGGCCTGGCCCAGACGATGGCGGACCGGCCGGAGCGGGCCATCCGCCGGGACGTTCCGATGACCAACATGATCCGGCGTGCCCACGCCGCTGGAACCCGTGACTCCACCGGCGCGCCCGGCCCCGCCTATTGGCAGCTCGACGTCAGCTACACCATCGACGCTCGCCTGGACGTCGCGACGGGCATGCTCACGGGACGTGAGACCATCGAGATCGACAACAACGGCCCCGACCCGCTGGGGGCCGTCGTGCTGCGCCTGCACCAGAACGTCTACTCCCCCACGGCCCAGCGGGCTCGGGCCGTCCCCGACCTGACGGACGGCATGGAGGTCACGGCCATCGCCGTCAACGGCGTGCCGGTGGACCTGGACTATCAGCCTCCCGGGGGAGGGAGAGGCGGTCGTGGCGCGGCGCCGCAAAGCCCCGAGCAGAACTTCGCCACCGGGTTGGGCTCGACCCCCGCGGCCGTCGCGCTGAAGGATCCCATCCCCGCGGGAGGGTCGGGCACCCTGGACGTGGAGTGGCGCTTCCGCGTCCCGGCCGTCGAGGGAGGACGGGGCCTGCGCATGGGCGCATGGGGCGACAGCCTCTTCCAGGTGGCCCAGTGGTATCCCCAGGTGGCCGTCTACGACGACCTGCGCGGCTGGGACACCGAGCCCTATCTGGGCTCGTCGGAGTTCTACAACAACTTCGGCCGTTTCGAGGTGAGCATCGACGTGCCCGCGGGCTACACCGTGGGCGCCACGGGCCTCCTGCGGAACCCGGAAGAGGTTCTGAGCCCGATGGTCCGCGAGCGCCTCTCCGGGGTCCTGGACTCGGACGAGACGCTCACCATCGTGGGCGAGGACGAGGCCGGGAGCGCCACCGCCGCGGGCGACCGCCTCGTCTGGCGCTTCGTGGCGGACTACGTCAACGACTTCGCCTGGGCCACGTCCAACCGGTACGTGTGGCAAGCCACCCGGGTGGCCATCCCGGGGGGCGAGACCATCCCCTTCCACTGGATGTACCTTCCTGGCAACGCCGCCCGTTTCGAGGGCGCCGACGACGTCGGGCGCCACGCGCTCCAGTTCTACTCGGAGCTGTGGATGCCGTACGACTTCCCGATCCTCACCATGGTCGACGGGCCCGACACGGGCATGGAGTACCCCATGTTCATCATGTCCGCCCGGGGCGCGGAGGACCACGAGATCGGCCACGAATGGTGGCCCATGATGGTGGGCACAAACGAGACGTGGTACGGCTTCATGGACGAGGGCTTCAACCAGTACATGAACATCCTGTCCGGCGCGGCGCGCAGCGGCGAGGCCCCCAACCTGGACGGAAGAGGCCAATCCTACGGGCGGGTGAGCGGTGACGAGAGAGAAGCGCCCCTCATGTGGAACGCCAACTACGGTGGGCCCATGTACTCCTTCCAGGCCTACTCGAAGGCACCTCTCATGCTGTCGATGCTCGGCGGCATCGTGGGCGACGAGGAGGTATGGCGCGCCATGAGCGAGTACGCGCGCGCCTGGAAGTTCAAGCATCCATCGCCCTGGGACTACATGTTCTTCATGAACCGCGCCCTGGGCGAGGACCTGGACTGGTTCTGGTACTACTGGCTCTTCACGACCGAGTCCGTAGACGGGTCCATCGCGAACGTGGCGACTTCGGGTCCCACCACCACCGTGACGGTGCGCCAGGACGGACAGATGCCTTCACCGGTGGTCCTTGGCGTTCGCTTCTCCGAGACCGGGCCGGCCATCCGGCCCATGCCGAACGCCGAGATGGTGGACGACCGCATCGCCGTGGTGACCTGGCCGGTGGACGTGTGGTTCTCCGGAAGCCGCACCTTCCAAGCGGAACTCGACTTCGGCGGGCGGGCCATCGAGGCGATCATGCTGGATCCGCGGGGCCGCTTTCCGGACCGGGACCCCTCGGACAACACCTGGCCCCGGGAGATGGGAGGCGGGTCCACCGGGGGGCCCGGTGACTGACACGTCCCTCCCTTGGGAGACCCGGCTCAGATCTTCGTGATGAGCCAGTGCAGGATGAGCTTGATGGCGGCCTTCAGGCCGCGCCACAGCAGCGAGAGCATCGCGCCTCGTGAGCTTCGGGAAACGTGTCCTGCGTCCTACGCGAAACCCCGCATAGGGGTTTCCGTCAGCCACCGCCGGTCTGGAAGCCGAAGCGCGTGATGCGTCCCTCGGGGCCCACGGCCCACCCGGCTTCCTGGGAAGCGAAAGCGACGGCCCAGAACGTCCGGGGGTCCGCGCTCCGCCACGTGCGTCCTCCGTCGGGCGACCAGTCCGCCCCTCCGGGGCCCACAGCGAAGACCGTGGGCAAAGGCAGGTCGGGGACCAACGCCGCGCCGTAGACCGGTCCGGTCATCGCGAGGCGCCCACCCTCGAGCCAGGTCCGGCCACCGTCCCCGCTGGCGGCCACGTTGCGGCTCCGCACGGTGTCGTTCCCGATGATCCCCCCCAGCGCGAACCCCCAGTGGCCGTCAGGAAAGCCCACCGTGGTGAGCCCGCCGCCAGGACCCCCGTCCACGGGAACCTCGGCGACACTCCAGGTAAGCCCGTAGTCCTCCGTCCGCAGGACGCGGGCCACGTCGGCGTTGCCGGTGGCGATCCACGCCGCGCCACCCGGGGCCGTGTCGACACAGGAGCCGCTCGCGGCGAAGCCCCCCTCTCCCTCCTGCGCCAGCGGGAGCGAGTCGCCCTCGACGAGGGTCCAGTTCTCGCCTCCGTCTTCGGTGCGCAGGACGAACAGGACGCCGTCGACCGAGTCCCCGTAGGCGAGGCCCCTGTCCTGGTCCCAGAACGACATGCAGTCCAGGAACCCGTCGGGGTGCTCGTTCAGGAACTGGAGCTCCCACGAAGCGCCGCCGTCCACGGTTTTGTAGATGCGGGACAGCGCTCCGGCGCCAGCGCTCATCAGGTACGCCGTTCGCTCGTCGAAGGCGTCGACGTCCCGGAACTGGAGAGAATCGGCGCCGGCCATGACCGAAGTCACCCAGGTGCCGCCGCCGTCCAGGGTGCGGCCCCACGTGCCCTCGTGCCCGCTCACCCACACCACCTGGGGAGACACGGCGCTGACCGCCTGGAGGAGCGCCTGGGTACCGCTGGCCTGATCCGCCCGGGACAGGCCGAATGACCTCGGCGCGTCGCCGTCCGCTCCGCCGCTCGGCGAACAGGCGAAGGCGAGGCCCACGAGGGCGGCGGCGGCCGCCGCTCGGCCCGGGTGCCTGCGGGGTCCGTCGGTGCGGGTTGGAAGCGGGTACATGCCAGCGCTCCAGGGGTTGGGAATCAGGCCTCGCTCACGCGACCCTCGCCGCGGGTCAGGTCCGCCACCGCTTGCCGGAAGGCGCCCAGGTCGGCGCCCGGCACCGCCAGCCGGTACCGGACCCGGGCCCCGTACTCCTCGTCCAGGACCACCGAGCCGCCTTCACCCACCAGTCTCTGGAGGCCGTCCACGTGGGCGTAACCGACGACCACGTCCACCTCCACCCTGGCGACCTTCAGCTCCGTGGGCAGCGCCTCCAGAGCCAGCTTGACACCGCCTGAGTACGCGCGGGTGAGACCCCCGGTGCCCAGCTTCGTGCCCCCGAAGTAACGGGTGCATACGGCCACGACCTCCCCCACCCCCGAATGCAGCAGGGCCGTGAGCATGGGCCGGCCCGCCGTTCCATGAGGTTCGCCGTCGTCGCTCATGCCCATGGACGTCGTGCTCCCCGGGGGGCCCGCCACGAAGGCCCAGCAGTGGTGCGTGGCGTCGGGCGTCTCTCCCCGGACCCGCTCGACGAACGCATGGGCGGCGTCCGCGTCCGGCGCGTGTCCGAGAGTCGTGATGAAGCGGCTCCGGAGGATGACGTCCTCCACCCGGTGGATGCGGGCGGGCACCGGGTAGCCGGGGGTCATCCGCCGCGCGGCCGCGACCGTCACAGCCCGTTGGCCGTGGCGATCCGATCCAGAAACTGGCGCTCCGACTGGGTCAGGCCCTTGATGCCGACGGTCTTGACCTTGTCCAGGAGGTGGATCACCTCCTCGCGGTTCAACTCGTGGAGGCCCTCGACGTCGATCGCCTGCCAGCGCTGCACGGCGATGCGGTCACCCACCAGGGGCGCCCGGGCCACGCTCCCTCCCCCCGTTCCCGCTTCGAGCTTGCGCTGGAACTCGCGCTTGCCGGCCCCCTGCCGCCAGGTCCGGAACCTCAGGTAGGCGAAGCCGAACGCCAGGCCGCCCAGGTGGGCGAAGTGGGCGATGCCCGAGGAGCTGCCCGACAGACCGGACCACAGGCTCCCCGCGATGAGGACCGTCGCCAGGAGCCAGGCCTCCACCGGGAGGATCATCCAGATCCAGATGCGCTCCCGTGGCCAGATCATGGCGAAGCCCAACAGGACGCCGTAGACCGCGCCCGACGCGCCCACCACGGGGTTGCCCGGCCCGAAGAAGAACGAGAAGACCGCCCCGCCCAGGCCCGCCAGGAAGTAGAGCTTCAAGAAGTCGCGCCCGGTCAGATGATGCTCCAGGCGGGGGCCGAAGAAGAACAGCCCGATCATGTTGAAGAGGAGGTGCGTGAGGTCGGCGTGGAGGAACATGTACGTCACCGCCGTCCACGGCCTCAGCAGGATGCCCGGCACGAGGGTCTCGGGGCCCGTCCGCAGCCAGGGCCAGAAGGCCAGCTCCCGGTACAGGCCGGGGCTCGTGGACGAGATGATGAACATCACCACGTTGGCGATGAGCAATCGCTTGACCCAGGGCGTCATTCCATACATTCGCGCTTCCCGACCCTCGCGTCGTTACCCGGCCCCAGGCCCCACGGCCTCGGCCATCTCCTTCGTGTACAACGCGGCGTTGAAGAGGATCCGAAACGTACCGAAGGACTGCCCCCTCCACTGGGGCCGCATCCCCAGGAGGATCACCCGGCCCTCTCCGAGCGGGACCTCCAGGGCCGCCGCCTTCCCCTGGAGGTGCTCCTCACCCAGCAGGTATCCGGAGACCAGAGGAGAGCCGTCCTCTCCGTACGTCAGAAGCTCCCGTCCCCCGAAGCCCTCCTCCGCATCCAGTACGGGGCTGCGGTCGAAGAAGATGCGGGTCCTCTCGGGGCTCCCAGCCATCAGCGGGTGGGACACGTCCGCGCGTGCCTCCAGAAGGGAGCCGCTGGAGAAGAACTCGTCGCGGGCCAGCCCCGCCGCCACGTTGCGCACGGGCAACCCGAAGGCGTTCACGACGAAGTCCACGGAGCGGTTGACGGCCACCAGCGTGCCCCCCTCCCGTACGAAGGCCTCCAGCTCGCGGACGCCCTCGCCTCCCATCCCCCCGGCGTAGCGGGGCGGCACGGTTCCCGGCGCGAAGCCGGCCTCGAAGAAGCCGGACGACTCCGAAGGCAGGAGGATGACGTCGAAACGCGCCCGCAGGTTCCCCGAGCGCACGGCCGCGTCCGCCACCCCCTCGAAGGCGAAGCCGTAGCGCTCGAGGAGCCAGCGCGTCCACCCCTCGTCCATGCTCGGAGACCACGGGCGGTACAGGCCGATGCGGGGCCGTTCCAGGCGCACCCCTCGGGCGGGTCCGCGGTCGGCCGTGAGGGCGAGGTCGGTGACCAAGGCTCCCATCGCGGCTTCGTCGAGCCCGGACACGACGTAGCGGGCGCCGCGACCGTCGGCCGGATCGAAGCGGACCTCTCCGCCGAGGTCCCACGCCCGGTTCACGGCCCGGAAGGCGTTGTTCTGGGCGGGATCGACGTGGAGGGCGCCCCCGGAGCCCATCACTCGGCCCGCGCGCGGCACGATGCCCGCCGCCACCGGATTCGTGTCGAAGCCCACGCCCGGCGGGCTGTCGAAGGGCGCGGCGTCCTCCACGTCGGCGTCCCAGGCCACGGCCTCCCCACGCACATCCTCCAGCGCCGCCGCCGCCTCGGGTGACAGCGGCGACCCAGCCGCCACCACCCGCACTCCCATCTGGATGGGCAGCGTCCAACCCGCGGCGTCGTACGGCTGCTCGGGCGGGCCCTCGGGGTACTCCCGCAGGTCCGGATACTCCTGGATCTCCAGGAGCTGGCGCACCAGCTCCGCGTAAGGCTGGTCCATGGGGATGACCCACGTGCCCGCCGGGTGCTCGACGCCTTCGTGGGTGACCGCGCGCGTCAGACGGCGGACCCGCACACCGTTGAACGCCAGACGCCGCAGCAGCTCCACCGGGGCCACCGGGTCGGGCTGGTCCGCCGGCACGAAGTACGCGAAGACGGGCCCCTCCTCCCGGTACTTCCGCATCACGTCCCGACCCGACTGGTACCGGTTGAAGAGGAGATCCTCCCGGAACTTGGCGGCGTAATCCAGCGTGGCCAGGGACGCCACCTCCATGTACTCCACCGCATCCCTGAGCCGCCACCAACCTCCCTCCCACGGGCTCGAGTAGAGGGACTCCGTGCGCAGGTCCCGGCGGGACGCCGGGAAGTCCGACAGGGTGTAGAAGCCCGGCGTGGCGTAGCCGTGCAGCGCCGTCTCCGTCCAGAACGCCACCTGGTTCTGGAGCATGGGCAGGTAGTCGATGTAGCCAGGGTACCACGCATCGAAGCCCGTGCCCATGTGGACGGCGCCCGGCATACCCCGGGACTCGAGCATCTGGGCGATGAGCATGCCAACGGCGTTCACCTCCCGGGACAACAGAGGCGGCGTGCGGGGGGCGATGGGCTCGGCGAAGGGGGGCAGCCAGATGCGCGTCGGGAACGGCGAGCTCTGATGGTGCACGTAGATGATCTGGGGCTCCCACTCCCGCCAGGTCCGGGCCACCACCCGGGACTCCACCATGTTGAGCATGTAGGCGTCCCGGTTGTTGTCGTGGCCGATGTACTCCTGGTAGAGGAAGGGCGTGGGCGCCGTCTCGTACGGGGTCCCAACGTTGGAGCGGTACCAGTCCGCGATGAGGGTCTGGCCGTCGGGGTTCAGGGACGGCCACAGCAGGAGCACGACCCCGTCCAGCACGGCCCGCACGCGCGGGTCCGTGTCGGCGCCCGACACCAGGTCGTAGGCGAGCTGAATCGTATGCTGGGCACCCGCCACCTCGCTGGCGTGGAGCCCCCCGCTGATGTCGACGATGGCCCGGCCTTCCGCCGCGAGGGCGCGGGCCTCGGCGTCGGTGAGGCCGCCCGGGTCCGCGAGCCGCCGGGCGATGTCACGATGGCGGTCCACGTCGCGGAGGTTGTCCGCTGACGAGATCAGCGCGAGAAACCAAGGGCGCCCCTGCGTGGTCACGCCCACCTGGCGGAGGGTGATCCGGTCGCTGGCTTCGTCAAGGCGCTGGAAGTACTCGATGGACTCCTCGTACGTGGCCAGCTCGTAGTCGTCACCGGGGCGAAAGCCCAGGACCGACGCGGGGGTGGGCAGGGTCTGGGCCGCGGCCGGGCCGGGGACGGCCAGCACGGCCAGGGCCAGGGCCAGGGCCAGGGACAGGGACAGGGACAGGGCCAGGGCGGCGGCCGCGAGGGCCCCTCCCGCGACCGAGCTGCTCCGAGCCGTGCGGCCCGGGATCCCCCCGGACGGTCCCGGGCGGTCGAGTCCCACCGCCGCGCTCACCGGCTACCGCGTTCCGCCGCCGCCCATTCCTCCCCGACCTCCTCCCCGGCCTCCTCCCCGGCCGGCTGGCGCCGGCGCCTCCTCCTCCCCCTCGTCCTCGTCCTCCTCGGGCGGCGACCAGAAGTCGACGGTATCCGGCGTCGTGGCCGCCACCTCCGCGGTGTAGAGCAGCGCGTTGAAGACGATCTTGAAGGTGGCCTGGGGCTGTCCCCGCCACTGGGGCCGCATCCCCAGGAGAACGACGTGGCCATCGCCGTGCTCCACGTCCAGCGCCGCGGCGTACCCGTGAAGGTGCTCCTCCCCCAGGAGGAAGCCCGACAACAGAGGTGAGCCTTCCGAAGCGTACCTTGCGAGCACGTGCCCTTCGAAGCCCTCCTCCGTGGTGAAGACCGGGCTGCGCCCGACCATGGCCTTGGCCCTCTCCGGCACGCCGCTCATGACGGGGTGCGACGGGTCCGCGAGCAGCTCCACGATGGCGCCGCTGAGGCTGAACTCCGAGTTCCGGAGGCCCTCGGAAGCGTCCCGCACGGGCAGATGGAGCTCCTCCATGGCGAAGCGGGCCGAGGCGTTCCAGGTGACCAGCGTGCCCCCTGCCCGGACGAAGGCGTCCAGCTCCCGCACGCCCTCCCGGCCGATGCCGCCAGTGTAGCGGGCCGGGACGCTCCCCACCGAATACCCGTTCAGGATCGTGCCCGCGCCGATGTCCGCTATGACGATCACGTCGTACCGCGAGCGCAGGTCTCCGGCCAGGACGTCGGCGTTCCACAGGCTCGTGAAGCCGAAGCCCCATGCCTCGAGCATCCAGCGGGTCCAACCCTCGTCCATGCTGGCTTGCCAGGGCCGGTACAGCCCGACCCGGGGCCGCCGCACCTCCGCCCCCGTGGAGCCACCTCCGCGCGCTCGGAGGTGCAGGTCGGAGACCAGGGCGGCCCGAGCGCCGCCGGACAACCCCGTCACGACCCAGCTCCCCGACGTGCCGCCGGCTCCGTCGCTTCCGGCGCTTCCCGGGGCGAAGCGCACCGAGGCCCCGGACTCCCAGGCCCGGTTCAGGGCCTTGTACGTGTTGTTCTGGGCGGGATCCAGGATCAGCGCGCTCCCACCTCCGTCCGCCCTCCCCGCGAGCGGCACGATACCAGCCGCGTACGGGTTCGAGTCGAAGCCCACGTCCGGAGGCGAATCGAAGGGAGAGGCGTCGACGCCGGCGTTCCAGGCCGTGGTGTCGCCGGTGACCAGGCTCATGCTCCCGCGCAGATCGTCGATGGGCGAGCGGGCCTCCACCACCCGGACCCCGAACTGGTACGGCAGCGTCCAGCCCGACACGTCGTAGGGCGCGTCGGGTGGCCCCTCGGGATACTGCCTCAGGTCCGGATACTCCTGCACCTCCAGGAGCTGGCGAGCGAAGTTGGCGAACTCCTGGTCCATGGGGATGACCCACGTCCCGGCGGGGTGCGGGATGCCGTCGTGCGTCACGTCCTCACCGAGCTGGTGGATGCGGATTCCGTTGAACGCCAGGCGGCGGAGCATCTCCACCGGGGCCACCGGATCGTCCTGCTCCCGGGGCACGAAGTAGGCGTAGGGCGGCCCCGCCCGGTACTCGGCGATGATGTCGCGGCCCGCCTGGTACCGGTTGTAGAGGAGATCCTCCTTGTATTTGGCCGCCACGTCCAGGACCGACAGGGACGCCGTGATCATGTAGTCCACCGCGTCGCGGAGGCGCCACCACCCCCCCTCCCACGGGCTCGAGTAGAGGGACTGGGGCCGCAGGTCGCGCTGGTCCGCGGGAAAGTCGCTCAGGGTGTAGAAGCCCGGGGTGGCGTAGCGGTACAACCCCGTCTCCGTGAGGAACGACACCACGTTGTGGAAGTTGTTGGCGTGGTCCATGAAGCCCGGGTACCAGTTGTCGAAGCCCGTGCCCATGTGCGTGGCTCCCTTCTGCCCGCGCTCCTCCAGCGCCTGGGCCATGGCCATGCCCACCAGGTTCACCTGCCGCCACATGAGGGGATGCACCCGCGGCGAGATCGGCTCGGCGAAGGGTGGAATCCAGATGCGCGTGGGGAAAGGGGCGGTCTGGTGGTGGTTGTAGAGCATCTGGGGCTCGTAATCCCGCGCCACCGCCGTCACGACCCGCGACTCGATCATGTTGATCATGTAGCCGTCGCGGTTGTTGTCGT
>DASWKP010000404.1:0-9716 GCA_036396575.1 Longimicrobiales bacterium
ACTTCAGGGTCTGGAACATGAACATGAAGTACCACTCGGGCTTGATGCCCACCGGCGCGGAGGCGAACGGGTCGGCCTTCTCGCCCATGTGCGCCGGGAAGAAGGCGGCCATCGTGGCCAGAACCGCCAGGATCGTCAGCCAGCCGATGATGTCCCGGATGAGGAAGTTCGGCACGAAAGGGATCTCGCCCTTCACGGCGTTCTCCTCCTCGACGTCCATAGGCACGCTCATCCCGTGGATCTGCACGAGCAGCACGTGCAGCGCGATGAGGAGGAACGTCAGCGCCGGCAGGATCGACACGTGGAACGCAAAGAAGCGCGTCAGCGTGGCGCCCGTCACGTCCTCCCCTCCCCGGAGGAAGTTGCGGATGAACTCCCCTACCACCGGGATCGTCCCGGGAATCTCGGTGCCCACACGCGTGGCGAAGAAGGCCAGCTCGTTCCAGGGCAGCAGGTACCCGGTAAAGCCGAGCCCCATGCACAGGAAGAGGAGGAAGGCCCCCGTGACCCACGTGAGTTCCCGGGGAGGACGGTACGCCTTCAGCAAGAGGACGCTGAAGAGGTGCACGAAGGCCGTGAACACCATGAGGTTGGCGCCCCAGGCGTGGATCGAGCGGATGAGCCATCCGAACTCCACCTCCGCCATGATGAACTGCACCGATTCGTAGGCGCCCTCGGCGCTGGGCCGGTAGTAGAAGAGGAGCAGGATTCCCGTGGCGACCTGGAGAAAGAACAGAAAGAGGAGCATTCCCCCCATGTAGTACCACACGGAGTGCCGGTGCACCGGCACCTTCTTCTTCTTCGCGAACGGAAGCAGGGCACGGAACGGCAGCCTCGCCTCCACCCAGTCCAGAAGGAACCGCACCCGGGCGCCCGGACCGCCTCCGCTCACGACGGTTTGCTCACCACGATCTGGTCGCCCCGGACGTTCACGTCGTAGGGTGCGAGGGGGCGGGGCGGCGGACCCGCGATGTTGCGGCCGTTCAGGTCGAAGTGGCCGTTGTGGCAAGCGCACCAGATGTGGCCCAGATCCTCCCGGAACTGCACCGTGCAGTCCAGGTGCGTGCATCGGGCGCTGAACGCGCGCAACTCGCCGGTGGACGTCTTTACCACGATGCCGGGCTTGGTGCCGAACTTGAAGATGCGCGCGGTGTTGGGGGCCAGGTCTCCCGGCGTGAAGGGCAGGACCACCGAGTTGGTGGAGGCCTCTCCCACCTCCGGGGGCGTGAGGAACCTGCTCGCCGGATAGACGACCGCGGCCAGGAAGCCCCCGACGGTGGTGCCCAGCAGCCAGTCCAGGAAGCGCTTTCGTCTCATGCGTGGGTCGCCTTTCCGGATGCGGAGGCCGCCGCGCGGCTCTCCATCTCCTTCAGTCTCAGGGACAGGGACAGGATCAGGAGGAGGATGATCGCGGCCGACACGGCAAGTCCGATCCTGCGGAAGCGGTATTCGTCCAGGGCCGCGATGCCCCGCTCCTCCGCTTTGTCGGCGATTTCGAAGCCCGCCCGGGCCTCCACCTCGACGGCGTCGACCGTGAACGCGTGGATGGCGCTCCGGGCTTTGGTGACGGAGTTGCCCACCTCCTCCAGCTCGAACATCGCCTGGCTCACCTCGATGCCCACGTTGTGGGCCCTCTCCAGGAGTTCCAGGCTGTGCGCCGCGGCCACGGCCAGGGAGTCCAGGAGACGATCCGCCTCGCCGAAGACCCGCTGCTCCGGGGAGCCCCGGGCGTGGCACTGCGTGCAGACGCCATCGGCCACGCGCAGCAGGTCCGCGTCCGTCGGTGGCACGATGGCGTGGTTGCCATGGCACGTGGCGCAGCCGGGAAGGTCGCGCTCGACGAACGCCTCGAGGTGTCCCCCCGCGGCGAACAGGTCCGCCATCACGCTGTGACATTGCCCGCACACGAGCCCCACGGAGCCGACTCCGGGAGGAGCGGCTCCGTGATTGCCGTGACAGTCGTTGCACGTAGGTGCCGACAGGTCGCCTTCCTCGTACAGGAGGTTGGCGTGGACGCTGCTCAGATAGGCCTCCAGCTCGTCCGCCTGGTGGCCCCTCGCCTCCATCAGGGCGGCGTCGGCGTGGCAGCTTCCGCACAGCGCGGCGACGTTGAGCGGATGGACCGAGGACTCGGAGTCCGAGGGAGGGCGAATGTCGTGGGCGGGATGGCAGCTCACGCACGTGGCCACATCCGGATCCCCGTTCTCGACGAGGAGGCGGCCGTGGGTGGACTCCACGTACTCCTGGACCTGGTCCACGCGAATGGACGGGTTGTAGTCGCGCATGAAGCGCGCGTCGGAATGGCACCGCCCGCACATGTCCGAGACCCTCTGCCGCTCCGGTCGGGCCAGGAAGCCGGCCGCCGGGTTCCGCGTTACCGCCCCACCCGGCCCCTTGCCCCCGTGACAATCCACGCACGTGAAGCCCCGCTGTGAGTGGATATCCGCCTCGAAGAGCCGGGCTGGCTCCAGGAGACGCGGCTCATCGAGGCCCATGTGGCACGCCGTGCACGCGTCCACGGTCCGGACCTCGAGGGTGTCCGGCTCCTGGCCCGCCTCCTGGGCAGCCAGCCCGGCCCCTCCCGCCGCGGTGACCACGGTCGTGGCGCCCGCCAGCAGTACCGCCGTGAGGCCCGCCCTTCGCGGGTGGCGGAGGCTGCGGGGTGGGAGGTGTGCCATCACGAGCCCGTGCGTCGCTCCACGAGGGCGGGCGGGTCCGCGGCCGTCGGCCGGAGCGCGAGCGGGAAGGGCGTGGGCGCTCCACCGTGACACAGGGCACAGTCCTGTCCGCCGATGGGATGCTCGAGCTCGGCGTGGAAGTGGCAGGTCGTGCACGCCTCCGCCGTGGCGGCCTGGACGTCCATAAGGTCCGTGGACTCCGGGACGGCGTGACAGGAGCGGCAGGTGAACTCCGCCCCGGCCGCCTCCATGGCCGCGAAGTTGCCGGGATGGCTGAACACCAGGTCCGAGTCGGCGGTCGGCTGACGGCCGGCGTAGCCTTCGGGCGCGGCGTCGTGGCACAGCGTACAGGTCTCCGGCGAGGGGAACGTCTCGGCGGCCTCACCGGTGGGAATCCCCACATGGCAGTCGGTGCACGCTTCGAACTCACCCTGGTGCCCGGCGTGGGGAAAGGCCACCTGCCCGGCGGCGGCAACGGGAAGGGACAGCAGGGCAAGCGCCAGAGCGGCTGGGGCGCGTTTGCGATTCATCGATCGTACTCCTCGGGTTGTGAGCTTGTAGATACGGCTGGCTCCCGGCCGGTCACGTGGCACACCACGCATTCCGAATCCGGGTTGTGGTCCACCATGTCAGAGTGGCACGCCACGCACATGGTTCGGACTTCCGGCAGAGACAGAATCCGGCGGTCCGTGTGGCAACCCGCGCCCCCGCAGCCCAGGTGGGCATCCACCTGGTGGCTCGCGCGGGCGTCCTGGTGGCACTCCAGGCACGAGGCCCGTTGGGAGTGGTGGATGATGTGGCACGAGGCGCACTCCCGGTCCGCCTCCAGCGCGACGCCCTGGCGATGGCACGACGTGCAGTCCTGGCGGGCGTGGACGGCGTGGGAGAAAGCCAGAGTCCGGTCCTCCGGCGGCGCCGCGGCCACCACGAACGGCTCCATGACCGGGATCGGCTCCGCGGGGCCCCCTTCGTGGCAGGCGGCGCAGCCCAGGGTGGTGGCGGCTTCGTGGTGGCACGCCATGCACTGTTCCAACGGACGCGTGGGCGCGGCGCTCCACGCCTCGGGCAACTCGTGGCACTGACCGCAGTCGATGCCGGAATGGGTCCCGTGTCCGGCCACGCTCTCGTGGCAGGTGGAGCACCGCACGCCGCGATGCTCGTCGTGGGGGAAGCGCCCCGAGGGAGGAAGCACCGCCACCGCCACGGGCCTGCCCTGGAGAAGAGGGCCCCGCGGCGCGGTCTCGACGACGGGCTCCGGCACGGTGGCAGGCGCACGGAACTCGGCGGGCTCCGCGTCAGGGCTCTCATCGGACCCGCAGGCGAGGAGCGAGGCTGCCGCCAGGGTCAGGGTCGCGACGACCCTGAAGGCGGATCCCGGTCCACGATGATCCCTGAGTGACTGCATCCGCTGACTTCCCTCCGTGCCTGTTTGGGCCTGAGCGAACTGCCTGCCCGCTTATGGCCACATGTCTGGCGACGCCCACGACGGCATCCAACTACGCCGGGGGAGGGAGGGTCGGACGGAGGGACGGCTTGGCCTCCCCTCGCCCGGCAACCGGCGCAACGGGGGTGCGCCCGAAGAGCGCCCCACCGAGAAAGATGGGTCACGTCCCGCCCGTTTGGGTAGTGCCTGACCCATCTGCAGACGGGCTCCGCCCCGCGAGAACAAGTCTACACGTCCGCTGGTGGAAGTGCGAGCGGTCCGGGTGTCGCGATCCCCCTTGTCGCGATTTCTTTCGTTGCGATATGTGCTTTAAGCGAATATACTCAAGGCGAATAGTTGCGCCCTGATGAGCGCGCTCTGGTGAGCGTGCGCCGAACGTGTACCCGGAGATCACGTGGTCCCGAACCCGCCCCCGCCCGCCGAGCCCGCCAGTTTTCTGCCCCTCACCCCGGTCGCATTCGAGATCCTCCTGGCCCTGGCCGGCGGCGAGCGGCACGGATACGCGATCATGCGCTCCATCGAGGCGCGCACCGGGGGAGGCATGAGCCTCCACGCCGGGACGCTGTACCGCGCCATCGGGCGGCTTGTGGACGGAACCCTCCTGGAGGAGCTGGAGGAGCGCCCGGGCCAGGAGGACGACGAGCGACGCCGCTACTACCGAATCACCGCGCTGGGCCGGGCCGTGGCCGCGGCCGAGTCCTCGCGGCTGGAGAGCCAGGTGATGGCCGCTCGGGTGCGGAAGTTGGCGGGATCCGATGCCGCGGGTGCCTGACGTCCGCCGGTACGGCTCGATGTCCCGAGGGACCTGATGCCCGCCGGCGGCGGCCGCGCGCTCGCGGCCTCGGTCCGCCTGTACCGCCTACTCCTGCGGAGCTATCCCGCGGAATTCCGGCGGCGCCACGAGGCGGAGATGGTCCTGCTCTTCCGGGAGAAGGGGAGGGACGCCTTCGAGCGAGGTGGGCTGGCGGGACTCGTGATCCATGGGATCGCCGCCGTGAAGGACGTGGCGACGAACGCCCTGGCCGAGCGGGCCGGTGGCGGAGGAACCGGGAGGAGAGGAGGAGGAATGGAAACGCTTTGGAAGGACGTGAGTTACGGGGTCCGGGCGCTGGCAAGGGCGCCGGGCTTCGCGGCGGTTGCGATCCTGACCGTCGGCCTGGGGATCGGCGCCAACACCGCGATCTTCTCGGTCGTGCGGGCCGTGCTGCTCCAGCCCCTGCCGTACGACAGTCCCGACCGCCTGGCCATGGTGTGGGGCGAGATGCGCAACCGGAACGTGGACCACTTTCCCGTCTCGCCTCCGGACCTCCGGGACTTCCGGGCCATGAGCACCACGTTCGATGACTTCGCGGGCGTGGTGACGTTCATGCAGCCCCTCACCGGCGACTTCGAGCCCGAGCAGATCAACGTGGGTGGCGTGACGCCCAACTTCTTCCAGGTCCTGGGCGTCCGGCCGCTGCTCGGCCGCGACTTCGTGGCCTCCGATGGCGACCCCGCGGACCCTTCGCTCCAGCCCGGCGATCCCGGCTTCATCACCAACTCGGCCATCCTGAGCCACGGCCTGTGGCAGCGACGGTTCGGGGCGGACCCGGGCGTGGTGGGTACGGTGGTCCAGCTCGCCGGCTCATCCACGGAGATCGTGGGCGTAATGCCCGACGGCTTCGAGCTCCTCCTGCCCTCGACGGCGGCTATGGACACGGACGCGGCCGTGTGGGTCGCCCTGCGGCTGGACTTCGACAGCGCGCCCAGGAACAACGTCTTCCTCCGCGTGCTGGGCCGCCTGAACCCCGGGGTGGGGTTGGCGCGGGCCCAGGCGGACATGGACGGCATCGCCGCTCGGCTACGCTCCCTGGACGCCGTGTGGGAGACGTCGGGCTACGCCATCGAGGTGGCGCCGTTGGGCCGTGACCTCACCGCCACCGCGCGCCCCGTGATCTGGGCGCTCATGGGCGCCGTGGCCTTCGTCCTCCTCATCGCGTGCGCCAACGTGTCCAACCTGCTTCTGGTGCGGGCCTCAACCCGGGCGAGGGAGCTGGCTGTGCGGGCGGCGCTAGGCGGCAGCCGGTGGCGGATCCTCCGGCAGCTCCTGTCGGAGAGCGTGCTTCTGGCCCTGGCCGGGGCGGTGCTGGGGCTGGTGCTGGCGCGTGTGGGTATCTCGGTGCTCCTGGCTCTCCAGCCCGGGGACCTGCCCCGCATCAACGACGTGACCATCGACGGTGGCGTCCTGGGCTTCACGTTCCTGGCGGCATTGGCGGCGGCGGTTCTATTCGGCGCGGCGCCCGCCCTCCAGGCGTCCCGGGTAGACCTGGCGGAGAGCCTCAAGGATCGGGGGCGGACGGCGGCCCTGACGGCCAGCCGGCTGCTCAGGAACGGCGTGGTGGTGGTGGAGGTGGCGCTTTCGGTGGTGCTCCTCGTCGGCGCCGGCCTCATGGTTCGGAGCTTCGCGTCCCTTCAGCGGGTGGACCCTGGCTTCGAGCCCGAGGGGCTCCTCACCTTCGGCGTTTCCCTCCCGTTCGCCAGCTATCCCGACGCCCGGGAGAGGGCGCAGTTCGCGAACCGCCTCCAGGAGCGGCTGGAGGGCCTGCCTGGCGTGGAGGCGGCCACGGGTGCCTTTCCGATGCCGCTGACCGACGTCCTGTTCAACAGCCGCTGGGGGTTGGAAGAGGCCCTGACGGACCCCCAGGCCTTCCGCCAGGCCGACTACCACAGCGTGCTCCCCGGCTTCTTCGAGACCCTGAGGATGGAGCTGGTGGCCGGGCGGACCTTCACCCACGCCGACAACGTGGACAGCACCGGCGTCGTCCTGGTCGACCGCAAGCTGGCCGAGATAGCGTTCCCGGGCCGGTCGGCGGTAGGTGAGCGCATCCTCATCCGACTGACCACACCCGAGCCCGAGTGGGTGGAGATCGTGGGCGTCGTGGAGAACCGGCGTCACGGGTCCCTGGCCGAAGAGGGCCGGGAGACGGTGTACTTCACCGATGTATACTCCGGGAGCTTCGGCAACCTGACGTGGGCCGTGCGGGGCGGGGGCGACCCCGGGGCCCTCGCCCGCGCCGTCCGGGAGGAGGTGGCCACCCTGGACCCGGGGGTGCCCGTCTCCGACGTGCGCCCCATGACCGACTTCGTCCGCGACCAGATGGCCTCTACCCGCTTCACTCTGGTCCTCATCGCCGTCTTCGGCGCCCTGGCCTGGGTGCTGGCCGCCGTGGGCCTCTACGGCGTGCTCGCGTACGTCGTGCGCCAGCGAACGGCGGAGATCGGGGTGCGCATGGCCTTCGGCGCCCAGGCGGGGAGCATCCTCAAGCTGGTCGTAGGGCAGGGGATGGCGCTGGCCGGCGCGGGTGTGGCCGTGGGACTGCTGGCCGCCTTCAATCTCACCCGCCTGATGTCGAGCTTCCTGGTGGGCGTCGAGCCCACGGATCCGGCCACCTTCGCGATCATCAGCGGCGCGTTCGTCGTGGTGGCGGGGGTGGCGTGCTGGCTGCCGGCGCGGAGGGCGGCGAGGACGGATCCGGCGGAGGCGCTGCGGGGGGACTGAGGGGCTACTTAACGAGGGTCCTCCCCGGGACGTCCCGTTCCCCCCTGGGAGGAGCCGCGGCGCACGGCCCTGGCGTCCAGTGACGAGTTGCGGGTCGCCCGGGCCCGGACCCCCGGACAGGAGGCCTCGGTGCGCGTGGCCCGCTCGGCCTTCCGCCCTTCGATCAGCGCCGACGCCGGGGTCGCGCGGGACGCCGTCGCCTCGCAGAGCTCCCGCGAGAGCTGGTCCGTGGGCGCCCTCCTGGAGGTGGCCCGATTCGACGAAGTGGCGGTGGATCGAGCGATAACCTCACCCGCCGCCGACGAGGTCGGTGAGAGAGGAGAACCGGAGGCTGGTCCGCCAGACTTCCGCCTCCTCGTTGGGCCAGGGCTTTGCCAGGATCTCGGCGAGCTCTGGAAAGGCCTCGTTCGCGCCCCGACGGAGCGCTCCGCTCACCAGGTCGAACTCGAGGACCGGTCCGCCTCCCAGGACGACGTAGAAGCGGGGGGAGGCGCCGAGCAGGAAGTAGTACCCCGCCCCCGTCCTCCAGAGGATCCCGCAGTCCGACCACTCGAGGTCCGCGATCTCCGCTTCGGTGAGAAGGTCCGAGAGCCCGTAGGCGCGGAGCTCCCTCCCGAGCCTGTCGAGGAGGACGACGGCATTCTCGCCACCCACCTGGAAGTAGTCGTCCAGGGTGACCACATGCCCCTCCATCGAGACCACGGCGTCATGGGGGAAGTGCCCATGCTGCAGAGTAGCCGACCACACGCGGCGAGCGTCGACGTCCCAGCGCGGTCCGGGGTATCCGACTTCGTACGTGTAGATCCGGGGCCGTTCGCCGGCGTTGTGGCGGGAGCCCGGTGGGAACACTTCCGCGACCACGCCGAAGCCGCGCGAGTGGAAGCTCTGCGGCTCGGGGGCCAGCGGGTCGCACGTCGCGCCCGCCCCGGCGAGCACGGCGATCATCATCGCGATCAATGGACACTCTCATTTTTCAGGAACGGAGCGCCTCTCCGGGGTCGGCCGCCGCCGCCCGTAGCGCGGGCCGCAGGGCCGTTCCGCACAGGAACGTCAGGAACGCAGCCCCGGCGGCCGTCACCCCCGGGATGGCGGGAGGATCCACGAGAACGACGTGGCCCACGAGGGCCCATAGCAGGGTCCCCACCGCAACCCCCGCCACGACCGGCGCCGCCACTCCTCCGAGCACCGCTGTCACCAGGCGAGCCCCACTCGCGCCCAGGGCCGAGCGCACGCCCAGCTCCGCGTATCGGTGGACAACGCTCAGGGCTGTGAGGCCGTGGAGGCCGAGAAGGCAGAGGAGGACCCCCACGGCGGCTGCCGCCGCAGTTCCTCCCGACGCGAACCGAGTGGCGGCGGTCTGGCTCCGGGCCCACTCGGCCGTTACCACCGCGGACGGAGCTTCGAGGCCGGTTGCCGCCCGGACGGCCTCGCGTAGCGCCCGAGGCCCGGCCGCTTCTCCGGGCTGCGGGCGCGCCCACACCGTGGTGGCGGCGGGTGCGGGAAGGGGCGAGACGACCCAGACCGCAGGCGGCGCCTCGTCCTGGAAGAGGGGCTGATCCCGAACGTCTCCGACAACGCCCACCACCGTGAGCCACGGCGCGCCCAGGTCGCCGCGGACCCGGAGTCGTCGACCGAGCGCTCCGGCAGGCGAGGTGACCGCGCTGGGCTCGGGGAACAGTGCCTGTGCCGCCCTCTCGCTGACCAGAGCGACCGGCGCCTCCTCCCACGCCTCCTCCGAAGTGATCCCGCGGCCGGCAAGCAGGGGGATGCGGAGGAGCCCCAAAGGGTCGCCGGTCATGCGAACGATGCGGAGGGAGCGGGGCGGCGGTTCGCCCCGGAGCTGGTGGGCACCCCGGTCCACTTCGACGTCGCCGGGGTTCGTGATGGGCAGGACCGTCGCGGCGGCCACGTCCACCAGGCCCGGCTCCAGGGCCGCTCTCTCCACGATCATGCGCGGATTCCCGCCGCCCAGCGCGGCAGGGGGGATCTCGACGTGGACCAGCCCAGAGGGGTCGAATCCCAATGTTCCCATCCCCTCCCTCAGCGCTTCGTTGGC
>DASWKP010000405.1:0-3215 GCA_036396575.1 Longimicrobiales bacterium
ACGCGGAGGCCAGGGGCCTCCTCGGATGACCCGGGAGAGGGAGGGAACGGTGGTCGAGTGGCTCGTGAGGCTCGTGTGGCGGCTCTACCCGCGCCCGTATCGGGAACGCTTCGGCGCTCAGCTCCAGGACTACCTGGCCCAGCTCCACCGCTCAGGCCGCGGGCCAGGCCCCCACGTTCTGGTGGACGCCGTGGTGACCCTGGCCCGTTCCTGGGCGCGCGAAGTGGCGCGGTCAGGGAGCGCGGTCGGATGCCTCGCGGGAGAAGTGGGCCGCACCACCCGGAGCGTGCGGCGCTCCCCGGGCTACGCGCTGGTCGTGATTGGCATCCTGTCCCTGTCCCTGGGGGTCACCACGGCCGTCTTCTCCGTGAGCCACGCGGTGCTCATGGGCGCCCTGCCCTATAACGAGCCGGAGCGTGTCTTCCGGGTACAGCCCACGCAACAGGACCTGACGGCGGACGGATGGGTGCCCGATGTCGCTTTCGCCGCCCTCCCCCAGGTCGAGGCAACGGCGCTCTACTTCGAGGGCGCCGGGGCCAACCTGGCGGCGGGGGGCACCGTGGAGCGCGTCTCTCTGGTCCAGGTCACGGGCGATTTCTTCGGCGTTCTGGGCGTTGACCTCCTGTTGGGGCCGGGCTTTTCCGCGGATCCCGCATCCCCGGAGCGGGCGGTCCTGAGCCATGACCTGTGGACGCGGGCCTTCGGAGCCGACCGGGACATCGTGGGCGCCTCCATCGAGCTCAACGGCCGCGGCTACCAGGTCGTGGGTGTCGCTCCGGCGGACGCAGCCTACCCGGCGGGCACGGACCTGTGGCTCCCCACGCCCCTCGTGTACGAGTTCTACGGAGGCGCCCTGGGCCCGTCGTCCATCGCCCGTCTGGCCCGCGAAAGCGACGCCGCGGTGGTGGGCTCCATTCTGCGGGAGTGGATCGCGGAACAGTACGCTGATCGGCCGGCGGAGTACGGCCCCCCTCCCCCGGCGCGCCTCGTCTCCCTGGAGAGTGACCTGGTGGGACCAGCGCGAGCCCCTCTGGGCGTCCTCCTGGCCATCTCCGGGCTCGTGCTGCTGCTGGGGTGTCTCAACCTGGCGGGCGTGGCCGTGTCCAGAACGTCGGCCCGGGCCGATGAGCTCCGGGTGCGGTTGGCCCTGGGAGCGGGGCGCTCGCGGGTCTTCGCCCACGTCCTGGGCGAGGCACTGACGCTGGCGGTGATCGGCGGGCTGGCGAGCCTGGCCGTGGCCCGGGTGGCCTTCCGCCTCGTGGTCTCGTGGCTCCCGCCGGAGACGCCCCGCCTGGACGCCGTGGGGCTGTCGGGGCCGGTGCTGGCGTTCGCCGCCGTGGGGGCCGTAGTCGCCGGGCTCGTCGTCGGCGTCCTCCCGGCCTTCCAGGGCGCCGCTGTCCGGGGCGGGCTGTCCAGATCCGGGCGGGGCGCGAGCGACGACCGGCGGGCCGTGCGCCTCCAGTCGGCGCTGGTGGCCGGGCAGGTTGCCCTCGCGTGCGTGCTCGTGGCCGGGGCCAGCTTACTGGGCCGGTCCCTGTCGGCGTTGGCGGCGATTCCCGTCGGCTATGACGTGGAGCGCGTCCTCACCTTCAAGGTGCGCCTCCCCGCCGGCGCCTATCCGGACGAGGGCGCCCAGGGCGCCTACCTGGCATCGGTGATCGAGGAGCTCCAGAGGATGCCGGGGGTCCGAGCCGCAGGCGCCACGAGCCGGCTCCCTCTGTCGGAGGGGTTTGGGGTCGGTCTGCGGGTCTGGCTCCCCGGCACCTCGGAGGAGGACGCCACTAACGTGAGCTGGGTCAACGCGTCGGAGGGCTACTTCGACGCCATGGGGCTGGCCGTCCTCGGTCCAGGCATCGCCTCCGCCCCGGGCCAGGACGTGTTCGCGGAAATCGCCCTGTCCCGGGCCGTGGTCCAGGAGCTGTTCGGGGACGGGGACGCGGTGGGCCAGCGGGTCAACGTCCGGGTCTTCGGCCGGGAGGAGCCCGTGCTGGCCACCCTGGTGGCCGTCGTGGGGGACTTCCGCCTGGGAAGCCCGGAGGCGGCGGAACCCTCCCGGGTCATGTTCACGTCCCTGGAGCCCAAACCGGTGCCCTTCCTGGGCTTCGCGGTCGCGGCCACGGGCGAGCCCGCCGAGCTCGCGGGCCGCGTCCGGGAGGTCCTGGCCGGGCTGGACCCGTCGGTCCCCGCGTTCGAGCTTCGCACCACCCGGGAGGCCGTGCGCCGGGAAGTCGCGTCCCGTCGGGCGCTGGCCCTGCTGTCGGGGGCCTATGGGGTCGCCGCGCTGCTCCTGGCCGCCCTGGGGCTCTACGGGCTCGTGGCCCAGGGCGTCGCGCGCCGGAGGCGCGAGCTGGGCATTCGCATCGCGCTGGGCGCCCGCGTGGGAAGGCTCGTGGGACGCGCCGTGGGCCGGGCGTTGGCCCTGGCCATCCTTGGCCTCGCCCTGGGCATCCCGGTCTCGATCTTCCTCGGTGGCCTGGCCCGGAGCCTCCTCTTCCGAGTGGACCCCGGCGACCCCGTGGCCCTGGCGGCGGTGGCCGTCCTGATGGCGGGGGTGGCGGCCCTGGCGGCGTACCTACCCGCTCGGGGCGTGGGACGGCTGGACCCGGTGGAGACCCTGCGCTCGGACTGACCGGAGAGAGCGGGACGGGCCCCCATCCCGGGTGACGCCCCTCAGATCCGGTCCAGTATGAACTCCGGGGTGAAGCCAATGAGGTAGCTGCTCAGGATCGTGAACCAGCCCGTCATGAGCAGCAGGCCCAGACCCACCAACAGGAGGCCCGATGCCTTCTCCATCACCGGGATGAAGCGCCGGAAGCGGGCGAATGCGGTGAGAAACCAATTGAGCGCCAGGGCCGTGAGCAGGAAGGGCACCGCCAGCCCCAGCGAATAGACCCCCAGGAGCCCCACGCCCGCCCACACGGTGTCGGAGGTCCCCGCCAACGTGAGGATCGCCCCCAGGACGGGCCCGATGCAGGGGGTCCATCCCGCGCCGAAGGCCGCGCCGACGGCCAGCGTCCCGAGCACGCCCGCCGGCTTGTCAGCGAGATGCACGCGTTTCTCCCGCAGAAGCGGCGTGAGGCGGAACACGCCCAACAGGTGGAGCCCCAGGACGATGATGAGCACGCCTCCGATGCGGGCGATCCACACCTCGTAGGCCAGGAGGAACTGCCCAAGGAAGGAAGCCGTGGCGCCCAGGACCATGAAGATGGCGCTGA
>DASWKP010000406.1:0-8138 GCA_036396575.1 Longimicrobiales bacterium
CGCCCCGCCCCCGAACGAAGGCCCAGCTTCCCTTGACCCCGGTCCCGGGCCCGTCGATGATTAGGGCCCGCCGGAACTGGCTCCCCCAGGGAGCTGGATCCTCGATGCGCCCGTAGCTCAGTTGGATAGAGCGCTGCCCTCCGGAGGCAGAGGTCACAGGTTCGAATCCTGTCGGGCGTACTGCCCAGCACGAGACCCGAGCCGTCCACGCGACGGTTCGGGTTTCGTCGCTCCGGGCCGCCCGGACCGGGGACGGGAGAGCTTCCTCTTGACCGTCTGAAGGGGTCGCCGTATCTTCCTCCAGAACCTCTGAAGGAGACCGACGATGACCGACCATCCCGGGGATCTGCTCCAGGGTACGCTGGAACTGCTCGTCCTGAAGGCGCTTTCCCTCGAGCCCATGCACGGCTGGGGGCTCGCGCAGCGGATCGAGCACATGAGCCGCGACGTCTTCCAGGTGAGCCAGGGCTCCCTGTATCCCGCCCTCCAGCGCTTGAAGCGGAAGGGGTGGGTCCGCTCGGAGTGGCGCCTCACGGAGAACAACCGCCGGGCCAGGTACTACCTGCTGACCCCCTCGGGGGAGGAGCAGCTCGCGCATGAGCGGGAGAGCTGGCAGCGGGCCTCCATGGGCGTCAACTGGGTGCTCGGTTGGGAAGGGGTACCGGGATGAGGCTCCTGGCGGAGGTCCGGGAGCGCTTGCGCGCCCTTCTCTTCCGGTCCGCGGAGGAGCGGGAGATGGAGGAGGAGATGCGCTTCCACGTGGAGTTGGAGACGGAGAAGAACCTGAGGAGCGGCATGGCTCCCGAGGAGGCGCGGCGTCGGGCGCTCGTCACGTTCGGGGGCGTGGAGCGCGTCAAGGAAGAGGTTCGGGACGCCCGGGGCACCCGGCCCCTGGAGGACTCGATTCGTGATCTCCGCTTCGCGCTCCGGCGCCTGAACCGGGAGCCGGGCTACTCCCTCCCCACCGTGGCGACGATGGCTCTCGGGGTCGGCGTGACCGCCGCGGTCTTCACCCTCGTCAACGGGATCCTGCTTCGGCCCCTCCCGTACCCGGAAGGCGACCGCCTGGTGGAGGTGCGCCACGAGGCTCCGGCGGCCGACCTGGCTGTGACGGGGCTTTCCACGGGCACCTTCCTGCACTACCGCGACGGGAACCGGGTGTTCGAGCAAATAGGCGTCTACATGGAGAGCGTCCGCACCCTGACGGACGAGGACGCTCCGGAGCAGGTCGGCACGGCGTTGGTCTCGCCCGAGCTCTTCCAGGTGCTGCGTACGACGCCGCACCTTGGGCGCCCGCCCACCGCCGCGGACTTCGAGGTCGGTGTCCGGAGCGGCCTGTTCATCAGCCACGACCTGTGGGTGCGGCGCTACGGCGCCGACCCGGGCATCGTCGGCCGGACCATCGAGCTCGACCGCCAGCGGGACGTCGTGGTGGGCGTCGCCCCGCCGGGCTTCCACTTTCCGGACCCGGAGACGCAGGTGTGGAGCGCCTGGCCTCAGGAGGCACTGGTGGCGCGATACGGAGGACCCCGCGCCTCGGTGGATGGCCTCTACCTGAGCGGCGTGGCCCGGTTGAGGCCCGGCGTCACGACCGAGGAGGCCGAGGTGGACCTGGACCGGCTCATCCGCACGCTTCCGGACGTCTACCCGGACGTGACCGGGGAGCAGCTCGAGAGCATGGGCCTTCACGGCGTGGTCGTCCCCCTGAAGGACGCGGTGGTGGGGGACGTCCGCGTGGCGCTTCTGCTGCTCCTGGCCACGGCGGGCTTCCTGTTGCTGATCACGTGGGCCAACGCGACCAACCTCTCCCTGGTCCGGGCCGAACGCCTGCGGGGGGAGGTCGCACTGGAGCGTGCCCTTGGGGCCAGTGACGGGCGCCTCGCCCGGCGCTTCCTGAGCGAGGGTGCCCTCCTGGCGGCCTTCGGCGGTTCCCTGGGGCTCGCTCTGGCCTGGGTCGCGGTGGAGTTCCGCTTCGGCTTCGTCGCGGAGCAGATCCCCCGGCTGGGCGAGGTCGCCATGGACGGCGCCTCCGTGGGCCTGGGCCTGGGGCTTTCCGTTGTCACGGGGGCTCTCCTCGCGGCGGTGGGTCTGTCGAGCGCCCGGCGGCCGAGGCGGAAGGGCGCGCCCACGGGCGCCCTCCCGGGCGCGTCGAGCCGGATGACCGCGGGGCCCGACGCGCAGCTCGGACGACGGTTTCTCGCCGCCGCTCAGGTCGCCCTTGCCCTCACGCTCCTCATCGGCTCCGGGCTCATGGCCCAGAGCTTCTGGCGGCTCGGGCATGTCGAGCTGGGCTTCACGACGGAGGGTGCCGTCACGTTCCTGCTGCCCGTCCCCGGCGGCGTGTACCCCGACCACGAGGCCGCTACCCGCCTCCATGACGACGTGCTGGGCCGGCTCCGCGCCCTTCCGGGTGTAGAGGCCGCGGAGGCGGCCACCATCGCCGCGTTTCCCCTCGAGCCGGTGCCGGACTACTACATGGACCGCATCGCCGTGGGCGGGAACAGCCCCGACAGCGTCGATTCGCCCTACGTCCTGTTCAGCTTCGCGACACCTGGCTACTTCCGGGCCATGGGCATCCCGCTCCTCGCCGGGCGCGCCTTCGAGGGTGCCGACGCGGACCCGGAGGCCCAGGGCGTGATCCTGAGCGCGGCCCTGGCCCGCACGCTGTTCGGTGGAGAGGACCCCATCGGGCGGGAGGTGCGGCTGCGCACCACGGCCCGGTACGCCCTACGCGTGGTGGGCGTGGCTGGCGACGTCCCCAGCCGGGCCATCGCCGACGGCCCCTCGATGGTGGCGTACCTGCCCAACCTGTACCGCCCGTTGGGCGAGTCAGCGGCTGGAGCCGTACAGCTCTACACGCCCAGGAGCGAGGTGTACGTCGTGCGCACGAGCCTCCCACCCCTCTCGCTGGTACGGGCCATCCGCCGAAGCATCGACGAGGTGGATCCCAAGCTCGTGATGGCGCGGATCGGGACGCTGGAGGACCTCGTCGCCGGAGCCATGGCGCGCCCCCGGGTAACGATGCTGCTCCTGCTCGTGAGCGCCGGGACCGCGCTCGTCCTCGGGCTGGTGGGCATCTACGGGATCCTCGCCTACGCGGTGCGCCAGCGGGGCCTCGAGCTCGGGCTCCGCCTGGCACTGGGGGCGAGCCCCGAGGGTGTCGTCTGGATGGTGGTGCGCGAGGGCGCGGTGCTGGCCACCCTGGGGATCATCGCCGGCCTGGCGGCCGCCCTCGCACTGACCCGGCTCCTGGGAGGGCTCCTTTACGAGGTCAGCCCCATGGACCCCGGCACCTTCGCCGGGATGACGGCCCTCCTGTTCGCGGTGGCCCTCCTGGCCAGCTACGTGCCTGCGTGGAGGGCCGGACGTATCGATCCCGTGCGGGCGCTCAAGGGGGAGTGACGCGCGTACGGCGGCCCGCCGAGGGGTGAGGCGTCAGCAGCCGCCTTTGAGCAGCACCAGGATTGCGCCGCGGCTGTTGCCCTCGCCCCAACGCATCGTCGCGGTTCCGGCGTCCACCAGGCGGATGGACTCGATCTCGGTTGTGGCGAGATCCCTGAGGGCACTCAAGTTCCCGATTCGCGTCCCGTCCAGGTAGACGAAGCGGCCGTCGTCAGGCGTGTCGCCCCACCTCCGCACGCCCCGGTCGTTCAGCCACTCCGGCCGGAGTACTTCGACCGCCTCGTAAGCGTTCGTCAGACCGAGCTTGGAGAGATCCTCCTCCGTGATCACGGTTCGTCCGACGGTGGGGAAGGGGGGCACGGAGCCCGAAGGGGCCCCCCAGGACACCGGAAAGGAGAAACCGACCGCGAAGCCCACGGACCCGCCCACGGCGGCCCAGGCGGGCCGGTTGACGGACTCGCGCTGTTCCGAGCTCTCCCAGTCCCCCGTGGTGAGCTGCGAGGCGAAATACCCCACGAAGGCGCCGACGGCGCCGCCGCCCACGGCAGTGAGCACCCGCCGTTGCCATTGGGAAGTCTCGGAGCCCCGGGGCGCGGAGGGCGTAGAGGGGATGGAGCGAGCCAGGAGCTCCTGGGGGGTGACGGTCTGGTGTCGTGTCACGGTCTGCGCGGTGACGGGACGGACCGTGGCCGCCAGGGCCAGGACGACGAGGGAGAGGCGGGCCAGGCTGCGCATGGTACCTTCGACCTTTGTCCGGTGTGCGATGACGATTCCGGTCCCTTCAAAAATCGGGCGCCGGGGAGTCCAGGGCAAGGCGACTGTCATCACGACTGTCATCTCCTTACCCAGAAAGCCGTCTGACCGGCCACCGGTTCCCGCGGGCCATCTGTTGACTCGTGCAGGCGTGGAATGGGCCGTGCCCCGGCCGTGCTCGAGTACACGCCGCCCCATCCCGCGGAGCCTCAAACGTCTCAACGGGCCGCTCCCGCGCTCTCTCTCTCGTGATCGAACAGAGGTCCCTCGAGCGTCCGGACGTGCCGGGTGTCCAGCCGGTCGAGCTGCGGGGCCATGGCGTAGAGCGGGGACAGGTTCTCCGTCCGGCACACGATCTCCATCTGGGCGTAGATCAGCTCCCGTTCCGTGAGGGACGCCTGGAGGAGGCGGCGGAGCGCGTGTTCGTACATCTCCGGATAGCTGTTCTCACCGACGGGCATGGCCGAGAGACGGTAGAGTGCCATGGATCCACGCTGGAGGGTGTCGTAGCGCTCCCGCACCTCCTCCGACCGTGAGGCGTGGCGCAGCGACTCGTCCGTGGCCAGCGCCGCCATGTGTCCCGTGTAGAACGCTCCGGGCACGCCCGAGGAGTTGATGGGATCGACGAAGGCGGCGGCGTCTCCGGTCAGGAACCACCCGCTGCCGGACAGCTCACGCGGGTAGTATGCGAAATCCCGGATGGCCAGAACCGAGCCCGGGATGAAGGAGTCGAGGTCGAGGAGGTCGGAGACGATCGGCACGGTCCGGCACGCCCGCAGGAACCGCTCCTCCAGCGTCTCGCCGGAAGCCTTGAAGGCGACCAGCTCGTCTGGCGGGAGCACCAGCCCCACGCTGACCTGCTCTCGCTGGAGGATGTGCCAGCACCATCCCAGCCGGCCGACCTGGACCTGGAGGGTCGTAGCCGGGATCTCCCGCCGCCGTTCGAACGGTTGGACGGAGCCGCCGTACTCCACGTACCCGGTGCGACCGAAGTACCCCCACACGCTCATGAACCGGAGGTCGCGATCGAATTCCCGGTGGCCCAGTTGACGAGCGACAACGGCGGCCTGTCCGCTCGCGTCGATCACGTACTTTCCCGAGACCGTTCCCTCTTCCCCGGAGACCGTGCTCCGGTAAGCCACGCGCTTCGTCGGACCGTCGAGCTCCACGTGGATGGCGGCTACCCCCTCGAAGACCCGGGCTCCCCGCGCTTCGGCGGTGCGAAGCAGGATCTCGTCGAAGTCACCGCGCTCCACGTGGAGCCCGGTCCTCGTGAATCCGAAGTTCGCGAAGGACATCTGGCGAACCGTGCCGTCCCAGGAGACCGTGCCTCCCGACTTGCGGATGAAGCCCACGCTCTCGATCGCCTCGGTGGCGCCGAGCAAGTCGAGGTATCGCCACACCATGGGGAGGATGTTCTCTCCCACGACCAGGCGTGGATGGTGGACCTTGTCCAGAAGGACGACGTCGTACCCCAGGCGGGCGAGGGTGTTGGCGGCGGTACTTCCAGCAGGCCCTCCGCCGATGACCACCACGTCCGCGGTTGTCGGGATCTCGTTCATCGTTTCGTTCCTGCTCAGTCGGGATTGGGGTCCGGAATATGGCTACGGAGTCAGCCAGCGAGCGATGATGTTGCGTTGCACGTCGGAGGTGCCTGAGTAGACCGTGCTCGCCATGGCGTCGCGGAGAGCGCGCTCGACATCGTGCTCCGCGGTGTAGCCGTACCCCCCGAGGACCCGCATGGCGTCGGTCGCGGTCCGGACCAGGGATTCGCTGGTGAAGAGCTTGGCCATGGCGGCGTCGGCCGTCGCGCCGAAGCCCTCCCCGAGGCGGGAAGCCGCCCGATAGGTGAGCAGACGGGCCGCCTCGAGGCGCACCTTCATGTCGGCCAGCCGATGGGCCACGGCCTGGAGTTCCAGGAGCGGCCGGCCACCCGACCGGCGCGTTCTCGCGTACGCGGTGGCCTCCTCGATGAGTCGCTGCATGGTACCGACATGGGACGCCACGAGGCACGCTCGCTCCCAGTTCATCGAATCGGCGAAGACCACTCCGCCCGCCCCGACGCCACCGAGCACGGCATCCTCCGGCACCCGAACCTCATCGAGGACGAGTTCCCCGATGGGACAGCTCCTGAGGCCCATCGTGTCGAGGGCCTGACCCGCGCTGAAGCCGGTTGCGTCGGTCTCCACAAGGAACGCCGTGATTCCCCCGTGGAAGCCCCGTTCCGGGTCGGTGGCGGCGTAGACGATGGCGAGATCCGCCACGGGTCCGTTCGAGGCGAATTGCTTGGTCCCGTTGAGGACGAAGCCGTCGCCGTCACGGCGCGCCGCGGTGGCCATGGTGAAGGCGTCGGAGCCGGAGCTCGACTCCGTCATCCCGTGCGCCGCGACCGTCGAACCGTCGCACATCCCCGGGAGGTACCGCTCCTTCTGGTACTCGGTGCCGTGCTTCCACACGGGAACGACGCACCCGAGGAGGTGCGCGCAGACGGAGAAGGCCAGCCCGCCGTCTCGGCAGCCGTAGCCGAGCGCCTCGAGCGCCACGGCCGTGGACAGGGGATCGAGCCCGCGACCGCCCCACACCTCCGGGACCGGGAGCCCGAGGAGGCCCATGGCCCCGCACTTCGACCAGAGGTCCCGGGGGAACGTGCGCGCGCGGTCCCGTTCCGCCGCTCCGTCGTTCAGCTCGCGGCGGGCAAAGCCCACAACCGCCTCGCGCAGGGCGCGCTGCTCTTCGGAATGGGTGAAGTCCATGGCGTATCCCGTGTCGGCGTGCGGCGCTATCGCCGCATCCCGGCGAGCTGCTGGTAGTCGACCTTGTGGGTGGAGGTACTGGGCAGCGCGTCGACGAAGTGGAAGCCGTCGGGCGTCATGTACCCCGGAAGATGGTCCGTGCAGTGGCGCCGGAGCCGGATCTCCGACGGCTTCCCAACACCCGTCCAGCGCACGAAGGCGTCGATCGTGGTGCCTCCGTCGCCATCCGCCGAAGCGAGGACCGCCACATCACCCACCTCGGCATGGCGGTGGAGGACGATCTCGATCTCCCCGAGCTCGATCCGGTAGCCCCGTCTCTTCACCATGCGGTCCCGCCGACCGACGAAGACGAGGTCACCGTCGTCGTTCGTCGTCACCAGGTCGCCGGTGCGGTACCAGCGCACGCCGTCAGAATCGATCCGGAGGGCCTCGGCGGTGAGGTCGGGGCGCTTCCAGTATCCGTCCATCACCCCCTCTCCGGACACCAGGAGCTCCCCCGGCGAACCGGGTTCGTAGCGGTCCTCCACTACCTTCACGCGCGCGTGCGAACAGGCGCGACCGATGGGGAATGGCGCCCCCCGGTCCGGGGGGATCTCGTCGGGAACCTCGAACCAGGTGCACACGTTCGTCTCGGTGGGACCGTAGAGGTTGAAGAAGCGCGCGCCGCTCCACGCCACCTTCAGGGTCCGGAGATCGTCTGCGGGGAAGACCTCTCCGGCGAAGAGCGCGAGGCGGAGCGCCGCGAAGGCGTGCCGGTCGAGCCCGCCGGAACGAGCCATCCACCGGAGCACCGTGGGCGTGGAGTACCAGACGCTGATCCGCCGCTCCGCGATGAAGCTCGCGAGCCGGTCCGGGAGTCGGCCCTCCACCGGGTCCACGAGGACCAGCGCGCTCCCGTGCCCGAGGGAGACGAAGAGATCGAAGATCGAGAGGTCGAAGTGGAAGGGAGCGTGGGACGCGAACCGGTCCGTGGGCACGGGAGCGAAGGTGTTCGAACACCAGTCCACGAAGCTCGTCGCGGCACGGTGGGGGACCATCACGCCCTTGGGCCTTCCGGTCGAGCCAGAGGTGTGGAGGATGTACGCGAGTCCCGGCGAGGGCAGACGGGGGGACGGAGAGGTCACCGGCGAAACCGAGAGCGACCCGACGTGCAGGGGGCCCCCTATCCGGACCGCGGGGGCCTCCTCCACCAGGGCCGCCCGGACGACCTCCACCCTCCCGGACGACGCG
>DASWKP010000407.1:0-11796 GCA_036396575.1 Longimicrobiales bacterium
GAGCTCCATCTCCCAGGTCGGCCGGCCGGGTTGGTGGTTGGCGCCGGATGCCTTCAGAAGAAGCAACTCCGGCCGCCGGCCCAGGCTGTAGACGCCCTCGGGGTTGTAGTCGCCCACGGTGTCCCCCGCGGCCGTGATGTAGGTCACGGCCAGCATCTCCTCGCGGGACAGGGGGTTGCGGAGCCCGATCCAGAGGCCCGACGGGTGGACGAAGTAATCCTGGCCCGGCTGCAGGTACCGGAACCAGCCCGACTCCACCACCTGGTCGCCGTCGCGCTCCAGCACCGCGTCCGCCTGGATGAAACCTTCGACCTGGTGGCGTAGGACCGGGTTGTTCTCGAACCGGTACAACTGGACCGGCTCGATGCCCGGCAGGACCGTGGCGGCGGCGGACCCCGCGTCCAGGGACAGGACGTCCAGGTGAGGGTAGTCGACGATCTCGGCGGGATCGACCAGGAAAAAGAACTGGCCCCGAAGGTAGTCGGTGTCGTCCAGCTCCAGCGTGTCCTCCTGCACGAAGCGGCGCTGGTTGCCCGTGCCGGTCAGCCGGAAGACGCGCTGGGACAGGTCGCCCTTCTGCTCGGCCCACACGGCCTGGAAGTCGAGGGGACCGAACTGCCCCTCCGCCTGGAAGCCGAAGTTGCCGGCTGGGATGCCTTCGGTCAGGAAGCGGGAGCTCGGGAGCCGGAACGTGACGTCGCCGATGTCGAGGCGGCGCAGGATGTCGTCGGGCGCCCCCAGGTAGGCGATGTTGATCCGGTTGGTGGCGTCGAACTCCCGGGTCTGATCGAAGTCCACGTCGACGTGGATTCGGTCCGAGATGGTGCCGGCCACCTGCACCCCGAACGTGAGGTCCGGGCTGAGCTGGGGAAGGAGCGTGGGGTTGCAGCTTTCCTGGAGCTGGCTCTCGCAGGGCCGAAAGCGGGTCCAGTCGCCCCCGAGCTCCGTCAGGGTCTGGACCCGCATCCCGAGGTCGGTCCACTCGCTCATGAAGTCCGATATCTCGCGCTGGCCCAGCGTGTCGGCGGCGGGCGCCGGGCCGCGGAGGAGTCCGCCCTCGGGCTCGTCCAGCGGAGGCAGGAAGGTGGCCGAGCGCTCCTCCGGGAGCGGCCAGGAGCCAAGCGACGCTCTCAGAAAGGCGCCCGGCTCCAGGCGCGAGCGGAGGTCCCGCAGCCACAGATCCTCCAGAGACTCTCCGGGACCGAGGAGGCGGAAGTGCCTGAGCCCCAGCGGCGGAAGAGGTTCGAGGGGCGCATGCAGGCGCAGGGGCTTGAGCCCCAGAAAGAGGGTCTGCGGCCCCGGGAGACCCCCCGGACGGGGCGCCCGGAGGTCCGGCCACAGGATGGTGTCGGTGGTGGGCGCGGGCACCCGACGCGCGCCGGCGCGGTCCCTGGCCTCCACGGCGCTCCCCGCCAGGGCCGGCACGACGGCGAGCAGAAGAAGGAGACGCCTCACGGTAACCGTCGATCCGGGGACCGGATCAGCCCCTCACGTGTAGGAACGGCGAGATCCAACCGGCACCTTTTCCGCACCGCGGATGCAGATCCTCACTCGCTACCTGATCCGGGCCCACGCGGGTCCCTTCGTCTTCGCGGTGACCGCCCTCACGGGGTTGCTGTTCCTCAACGCCGTGGCGCAGCGTCTCGAGAACCTGGCTGGCAAAGGCCTGCCCCTCGAGGTGATTCTCGAGTTCCTGTCCCTGTCCCTGCCCCATACGGTCGCCCTCACGCTCCCGATGGCCGTCCTGGTGTCCGTCCTGTACGCCTTCAGCGAACTGACGGCGAACAACGAGATCACCGCGATGAAAGCAGGGGGTATCCGGCCCCAACGAATCCTCCTTCCGCTCCTGGGAGTCGGGGTGATCGTGGCCGGGATCATGTTTTACTTCAACGACCAGGTCCTCCCCGAGGCCAACCACCGACTAAAGAACCTCCTGGTGGACATCAACCGCAAGAGCCCGACCTTCACGCTCAGGGAGCAGGTCGTCAACGAGGTGCGGATGGGACTGACCGGCGACGTCTACTGGCTGACGGCGGCGCGGATCGACGACACCCGCGCCGAACTGCACGACATCGCGATCTTCGACGGCAGCAGCCCCGTGTCCCACCGCACCACCTACGCGGACCGGGGGGTCATGGCGTTCAACGAAAGCCGGACGGACCTGTTCCTGACCCTTTTCGACGGAAAGACCTACGAGACGGCGGACGAACCCGGGGGCTTTCAGCTCCGCTACTTCGACCGCCAGATCCTCCCCCTGCGGGAGATCGGCAACGAGATGCAGCGGCGCGCCGGAGGGTCGGACCGGAGCGACCGGGAGATGACCATCGCCATGCTGGACTCGGCTTCTTCCGCCCGGGACTGGGAGGTGGCTCGCGTGGGGGAGGAGAACCGGGCGCGTTCGATCGCCGCCGTGCGCCTCGCGCTGGGCCTGCCGCTCGACGACGCCGCCGCGGAGGAGGAGGAGGAGGACGTCACGCTCAAGGCGGCCGCCATGAGCCAGGGGATCCGAGGGCGTGACATGAGCACCGCCACGACCGCCGTCTTCGCCCGCATGCAGGAGGGCCGGGCCGACGCGTTGCGGCAGTCCGCCAACCGGTACCGTGTGGAGATCCACAAGAAGTACACGTTGGCCTTCGCGTGCATCGTGTTCGTCCTCCTGGGCGCCCCTCTGGCGGTGCGTTTTCCCAGGGGAGGCCTGGGACTGGTCATCGCCGCGTCGTCGGCCATCTTCGCGATCTACTGGATGGGCCTCATCGGCGGCGAGAGCCTGGCGGATCGGGGCGTGGCGCCCCCGGCGGTCACCATGTGGACCCCCAACGTGCTGTTCACCCTCCTCGGCCTGTGGCTCTTCCAACGCATGGGGAGGGAGGCCGCCACAACCCGCGGGGGCGGCTGGGAGGACCTCTACTACACAGTCAGGAGCGGCCTGGCCCGGCCCCTTCGTAAGCTCGGCGTGAGCAAGCCCCTGACCCGGCCCGGCTCCTGACGGTGCGCATCCTCGACCGCTTCATCGTCGGTTCGTTCCTGCGGCTGTTCGTCGTGTCCATCCTGGCCACCCCCCCGCTCTTCGTCCTGGGGGAGCTCACCGAGGACATCGACACCTACGTGGACATGGACATGTCCTGGGTTCGGGTGGCGTACGGCTACGTCTTCCGGCTGCCCGAGTACATCGTCTGGTCCTTCCCGATCGCGGGCCTTATCGCGGCGGTCTTCACGGTCCACAACATGACGGCCCACCGGGAGATCGTGGCCGCCAAAGCCGGTGGCATCTCCTTCCACCGCCTCTTCCTGCCCATCGCCTTCGTCGGCGTCCTGCTCACCGGAGTCGCGCTGGCGCTCACCGAAGTGGCGCCCCGCTCCAACCGCATCGCGTTCGGGATCCTGAAGAACGAGCAAGCGAACCGCGAGTGGAGGTCCGACTTCCTGGTCCAGACCGAGGAGGGCCTGACCGTCGCGGGCCGACGCCTCACGGTGTCGCGCGGCAGGATCGACGGGGTCGTCGTCCAGCGGGCGGGGATCCCCGGCATGCCCGACGTCCATGTGGAGGCCGAGGCCGCCGTCCACGATACCCTGGGCTGGAGGTTCCAGAACGGATACCTGCGGCTCGTCCCTTCCGACGGCGCCCTGCGGGGATACCAGTTCGAGTCCCTGTTCCTTCCGGGCTTCAACGAGCTGCCGGAGGAGCTCCTGGAGACGCCGCCCGAGGAGGAGGAGATGACGTATGCCGAGATCGGGAGGTTGGCCCGCATCATCCAGCGCTCCGGAGGGACGCCCAACAAGTTCCTGGTGCGCCGGGAGCAGAAGCTGGCCATCCCGGTGGCGACGCTGGTCATCATCCTCTTCGGCGCCCCTCTGGCTACCACGTCCAAGCGGGGCGGGACTGCCTACGGCATCGGGGTGGCCCTCGGCACGACCATCCTGTACATGCTCCTGTTCAAGGTCACGGGAGGGTTCGGCGCCGCTGGCGCCATGGACCCGGTGATGGCCGCCTGGATCCCGAACGTCCTCTTCCTGGTGGCGGGCACGGTGTTGCTGATCCGGGTCCGCACCTGACGGAACCTCCTTCCCCGGTTGACCTCCGGTTTTATCCGTCTTAGATATATCCGACACGGATAAAAAGGAGGCGGCATGGCGAGAAGGTGGCGGGCACCTGTGCTGGCGGCCGTGGGGCTCCTGGGCTGCTCGGGTGGGGTTCCCCTCACGGAGGTGATCCGCGAGACGGGCCCGCCGAGCGTCCAGGGGCCTCTCACGCTGACGCCCATCGACTTCCGGACCCTGGATGACGGGACCGTCCGGGGGGAGCGGGGGCACCTGGAGGTGCCCGTTCGGCGGGAGGGGGGAGGGACCGGGCGGGTGTCCATACACTTCGTGAGGCTCCCGGCCCGCGCGCCGGAGCCCGCCGCCCCCATCGTCTACCTGGCCGGCGGCCCCGGGGGCTCGGGCACCGCCTCGGCCGCGGGGGATCGCTTTCCCCTCTTCGACGCCCTGAGGGACGTGGCCGACGTCGTCGCGCTGGACCAGCGGGGCACATGGAACTCCGACCCCTACATGGTCTGCCCGGGAACGTGGGACGTGCCCCTGGACGTACCCCTCACGGACGAGGGCCTGGCGTCGGCCCTGGAGCCGTGGGTAACGGAGTGCCACCGCCACTGGACGGAACAGGGCGTGGAGCTGGACGCCTTCAACACCCGGGAGAGCGCGGCGGACCTGGAGGCCCTACGGGTGGCCCTGGGGGCGGAAAAGCTGAACCTCTGGGCCATCAGCTACGGCACCCACCTGGCCCTGGAGTTCGCCCGGTCGTTCCCGGGGTCCGTGGACCGGATGGTCCTGGCGGGCATCGAGGGCCCGGACCACACCCTCAAGTCTCCGGCGGCCATCGACGCCACTCTGGCCCGGGCCGACGCCTTCTTCGTCGGGCAGGGGGAGACGCCCCTGACCTCGAGGGCCCGCCGTGCCATCGAGCGGCTGCGTGAGGGCCCCGTCACCGCCACCGCCCGGAGGCCCGGGGGCCAGGACGTTTCGGTGACCTTCGGGGAGCTGGATGCCCGCATCGCCATCTTCGGCAGCGCGGGCGAGCGCGCCAACCTGGTGGAGCTGGGCGGGGCGCTTGACCGGTTCCTCCAGGGAGACCACGGGCCTGCCGCCCAGGGTTTCGTGGACTGGCGCACGGGCAACCAGGGCCTGGCCATGTCCCTGGCCATGGACTGCTCCTCCTGGGCGTCCCCGGAGCGCCTCCGTCGGATCGACGCCGAGGCCTCGGCTAGCCTCCTGGGGGACGCGGCCAACGTACTGACGCGGGCCCAGTGCCGGAGCTGGCCCGGAGCCCGGCTCGACGGCTCCTACCACGAAGCCGTCCGGTCCGACGCGCCCACGCTCTTCATCTCCGGGGCGCTGGACGTGCGCACACCGCCGGCCAACGCCGAGGAGGTGGCGGAGGGCTTCACGCGCGCCTGGCACCTGATCATCTGCGACGGGGGCCACGACGACGACCTCCTCATCGAGGCGCCGGAGGTGGAGCGGGCCATCGCCGACTTCTTCCGGGGGCGGGCGCCCGTGGAGCGCCGGCGGGAGGTATGCATCGGGGGCGGGTGATCACCCCCGGCGGAGCGCCTCCAGGAACGCTTCCGCCAGGTGCCCCTCGCATACCGGGTGCACCGGGCCACGGAGCGTTACGTCCAGCTCGGCCGTGACCGTGACGTGGAGGGTGCCCCCCTCCATGCGCAGCTCCACGGGGCCCGGCTCCAGGCGACCCGAGGCCACGGCCGCCACGGCCACGGCGCACGCCGACGTCCCCGAGCCCGTGGTGTGCCCCACCCCCCGCTCCCAGATGAGGACGTCCACGGCCCGGCCCCGCCCCGCCATCCGGGCGAGCTGGACGTTGGTGCCCCGTGCGAACGCCGGGTGGGTCGCCACTCCGGGGCCCACCCGGGCCAGCCCCTCCCGGTGGAAGAGAGACTCCCCGGCAAAGTGGACGGCGTGGGGGTTGCCTACGGAGACCAGGTGGAGCGGAAGGGCCTCCTGGACCGCATCGAGCCGCAGCAGGCCGTGGGCGTCGCCGGCTGGGTCCGACTCCAGAGCGCTCGGGTCGCATGCCACCGCCCCGGGCCCCGTGCGCGCCCGGCCCATGTCCACCGAGACATCCAGGGCACCGTCGGGCACCCGCCCGTGGACCTCCATGGTCACCCGGTCCCCGCCGACCTCCACCCGGAAAGGCTCCCCCCACCCCACCCGCCCGGCGCCCAGGAGGTGAGCCGCCAGGATGCGGAGCCCGTTACCGCTCCGCTCGAACTCCGAGCCGTCTGGGTTGAACATGCGGGCGCGGAAGAGCGACGGGTCGGGTCCGGGCGCCTCCGGCGCCGCTGGCGACCCCAGCACGATGATCACCCCGTCGCTCCCCACCCCCTCCCAGCGGTGGCACACCCGCCGCACGGCCTCCACCGACATCGTCCACCTCTCCCCCTCCTCCACCACGAGGTAGTCGTTGCCCAGGGCGTGGGCCCTGGTGTAGGCGGAGCCGGCCGCGGGGCGGTGGGGTGGGAAAGCGGGCATGGGACGGGGCGTGGCGGGGTCGTCGTGGCCGAAGGAAGGTAGCATGGTGGGGCGGAAGGCGGGGGATGTCGAGGCGCGTTCAGGTGCGGACCTGGCGGAAGCCGCCAAGGACGCCGCCGCGGCGGGTGGATCGCGCCGGAGCCGGTCAGGGGCACCGCGGAGCCGGGCGCGCTCGCGGCCCGTGTCCGGCAAGACGATGCCAAGGCGAACGGGCCGCGCCGGAGTCCGGGTACGGCGGTAGGAGCCCGGGCAGGCCCCGCCGGCCCGGGCAGGCCCCGCCGGCGGGCGCGCGGCCGATTCACCACAACGCAGCAACCGTGATGGCGTTTTCCGCGAGTGCTGCGTTGGCGGTGATTATTCTGCTCAACGCAGCCACGGCCGCCTCCGGTAGCACCGCGGGCTGCGTTCGGCGCGATTATTGACGCCAACGCGGCCACCGCCGATCCAGACGCCGAAACGGCTGCGTTTCGAGCGATCCAGCGCCCCACCACACCGGCGACCGTGCCTCCGCCGCGCCAGCCCCCCCAAACGCTCAGCCGCCCCCGTGGAGTGGCGGCGACTTCCGACCGAGCGGCCGCCGGGTCCGTGGGTCCCCCGGCGAGCGGGCTCACATGCGAGCGCCCAAGGCGCCCCACGTGGAGTGAAGGCTCGAAGAAGGTGGACGGCTTGGCCTCGACGGTGCCGGCGAAACGCCTCCGCGGGTGCCCGCGCGCGAGCGTGGGCGAGGGGCCCACGGACCCCCGGCCGCGAGCGCTCCCCCCACGGAGCCGCGCCATCCGAAACCCAGCACTCCCGCCCACCATCACCCTTCCCCAGCAACCGACACCCTACCGCCCCCACCCCACATCCCCTTACGTTACCTCACAATCCGGAACCTCGGGGCGATTTGCGGCAGCTTGCGGCCCGACGGCGCTGGTTTCCTCTCCGGAGGACGCCGGCGAGCCGTTCAACACGCTAAACAGCCTCAGCCTCGGCATCCCCGGCCGGGGCTGTGTCATGAGGAGTATCCACTTGAGCACGACCCTCTCTACCGGCACCGACATCGATCGCATCCGCCTCCTGACCCGGGAGCTGTCCCGGCGCATCCTGGTCCTGGATGGGGCCATGGGCACCATGATCCAGGCCGAGAGCCTGTCCGAGGAGGACTTCCGCGGAGAGCGCTACGCCGACCACCCGTCCCCGCTGGAAGGCGCCAACGACGTGCTGGCCCTGACCCGCCCCGAAGTGCTGTCCGCGATCCACCGTGCCTACCTGGAGGCCGGGGCGGACATCATCGAGACCAACACGTTCAACGCCCAGCGCATCTCAATGGCCGACTATGGCCTGGAGAGCGACGTGCGGGAGATCAACCGGGCCTCGGCGGCGCTGGCCCGGGCGGCGGCCGACGAGGTGGCAGCGGCCACGGGGCGGCCGCGGTGGGTCGCGGGCTCGCTGGGCCCCACGAACCGCACGGCTTCCCTGTCTCCGAAGGTGTCGGATCCGGGGGCCCGCAACGTCACGTTCGCGGAGTTGGCCGACGCGTACCGGGAGCAGGCCGAAGGCCTCCTGGACGGAGGCGTTGATCTGCTGTTGGTCGAGACGGTGTTCGACACGCTCAACGCCAAGGCGTGCCTGTGGGCCCTGAGCCGTCTGCTGGAGGACCGGAGGCTCCGGACCCCCGTGCTGGTGAGCGGGACCATCACCGACCAGAGCGGGCGCACGCTAACGGGCCAGACGCCCGAGGCCTTCTGGAACTCGGTGCGCCACGGCGTGGCCACGGCCTTCCCGGACGGGCGTCCCTCGTGGCGGGTCCACGAGTCCTCGACCACCGGCCTGTTCGCGGTGGGGCTCAACTGCGCCCTGGGCGCCGAGCAGCTCCGGCCGCACATCGAGGAGCTGTCGGGGCTCGCGGACTGTTGGGTGACGGTGCACCCCAACGCCGGCCTGCCCAACGAGTTCGGGGAGTACGACCAGTCCCCGTCGGCCATGGCGAAGCTGCTCTGTGACTTCGCCCGGGACGGCTTCGCGAACATCATCGGCGGGTGCTGCGGCACGACCCCGGAGCACGTGCGCGCTCTGGCCGACGCTCTGGCCGACGTGCCACCCCGCATCGTCCCCGAGCGCCCCGTACGCACGCGACTCGCCGGCCTGGAGCCCCTCAACCTCGGGCCCGATTCCCTCTTCGCCAACATCGGTGAGCGCACCAACGTGACGGGGTCGCGACGCTTCCGCCGCCTCATCACCGAGGACGACTACGAGACGGCCCTGGACGTGGCCCGCCAGCAGGTGGATGGCGGCGCCCAGCTCCTGGACGTGAACATGGACGAGGGCCTGCTGGACTCCGAAGCCGCCATGGTGCGCTTCCTGAGCCTCGTGGCCTCCGAGCCCGCGGTGTCCCGCATTCCGGTGGTGGTGGATTCGTCCCGCTGGGATGTGCAGGAGGCGGGGCTCCGCTGCGTCCAGGGCAAGGGGGTGGTGAACTCCATCTCCCTCAAGGAGGGCGAGGAGGAGTTCCGCCGGGTGGCCCGCGACGTGCGCCGCTACGGCGCCGCGGTCATCGTCATGGCCTTCGACGAGGAGGGCCAGGCCGAAAGCGCCGAGCGCAAGGTCGAGATCTGCCGCCGGGCGTGGCACATCCTGGTGGACGAGATCGGCTTCCCACCCGAGGACGTCATCTTCGACCCCAACGTCTTCGCCGTGGCCACCGGCATCGAGTCCCACAACCGCCTGGCCATGGCGTTCATCGAGGCCACGCGGGTCCTCAAGGAAGCGTGCCCCCACGCCCTCATCTCCGGGGGGGTCAGCAACCTGTCCTTTTCGTTCCGGGGCAGCCCTGTGGTGCGGGAGGCCATGCACGCCGCCTTCCTGAGGTACGCCATCGCCGCCGGCATGGACATGGCCATCGTCAACGCGGGGGCGCTGCCCGTCTACGACGACATCGAGCCCGGGCTCCTGGAAGCGGTGGAGGACGTCCTCTTCGACCGGCGGGAGGACGCCACGGAGCGCCTCACGGCCCTCGCCGAAGCGCACCAGGGGAAGGAGAGCCGGCGCCAGGAGGATCTCTCCTGGCGGGAGGCACCCGTGGCGGAGCGCCTGACCCACGCGCTGGTCCACGGCATCGACGACTTCGTGGAGGAGGACGCCGAGGAGGCGAGGCTGGCCGCCCGCCGCTCGCTGGAGGTCATCGAGGGCCCCCTCATGGACGGCATGAACCGCGTGGGCGACCTCTTCGGTGACGGGCGCATGTTCCTGCCCCAGGTGGTGAAGAGCGCCCGGGTCATGAAGAAGGCCGTCGCGTGGCTCACCCCGCACATGGAGGCCGAGAAGGAGGTGGGCGACGAGTCCACCTCCGCGGGCCGGATCCTCCTCGCCACGGTCAAGGGCGACGTGCACGACATCGGCAAGAACATCGTCGGGGTGGTGCTCCAGTGTAACGGCTACGAGGTGCTGGACCTGGGGGTCATGGTGCCCGCCGAGACCATCCTGGCCCGCGCGGCCGAGCAGCAGGTGGACGTCATCGGACTGAGCGGCCTCATCACCCCCTCGCTGGACCACATGGTCCACGTGGCCCGGGAGATGGAGCGCCTGGACCTCCGCCTGCCGCTGCTGATCGGGGGCGCCACCACGTCCCGCACCCACACGGCGGTCAAGATCGCGCCCGAGTATGGAGGAGCCGCGGTGCACGTGGAGGACGCCTCCCGGGCGGTGGGGGTGGTGGGCCGCCTCCTGGACCCGGCGCGGCGGGACGCGTTCCTCGAAGGCGAGCGCTCCGAGTACGCCGTGCTGCGGGAGCGCCACGCGAACCGGTCCCGGGGCCGCACCCTGCTCGCCATCGAGGATGCCCGGGCGAGGTCGTTCCCGCTGGACTGGGCCGACTACACGCCCCCCGAACCCTCCTTCACCGGGGTGCGCACGGTCGACGACGTCCCGCTGGAGACGCTCGTGGACGCCATCGACTGGACGCCCTTCTTCCAGGCCTGGGAGATCCAGGGTCGCTACCCCGACCTCCTGGACGACCCCGAGGCCGGCGAGGCCGCCCGCACCCTCCTGGCCGACGCCCGCGCGCTTCTGGACCGCATCGTGAAGGAGGGCCTGGTCCGGGCCCGAGGCGTCGTGGGCTTCTTTCCGGCGACCCGGGTCGGGGACGACGTGCACCTTCTGGAGCCGGAAGGCGAGATCGTCCACTTCCTGCGCCAGCAGTTCGACAAGAGCCGGGAGCGTCCCACCTGCTGCCTGGCGGATTTCGTCGCTCCCCGCGAGGCCGGCGCGCGGGACTGGATCGGAGCCTTCGCCGTGACCGCGGGACTTGGGCTGGACGAGTTGGTGAGCGGCTTCGAGGGCGAGCACGACGACTACAGCGCGCTCCTGGCCAAGTCCCTCGCGGACCGCCTGGCCGAGGCCTTCGCCGAGCGCCTGCACCAGCGGGTCCGCGCGGAGATGTGGGGCTATGCGCCGGGTGACGCGCATCTGTCCAACGAGGATCTGGTCGGCGAGCGCTATCGTGGCATCCGGCCGGCTCCTGGCTACCCGGCCTGCCCGGACCACACGGAGAAGCGCACCCTGTTCCGGCTCCTGGACGCGGAGAAGCGCGCGGGCCTGCGCCTTACCGAGAGCTGCGCGATGCTGCCCGCCGCGTCGGTGAGCGGCTGGTACTTCTCCCACCCGGAGAGCTTCTACTTCGGCGTGGGCAAGCTGGGCGAGGACCAGGTGGAGGACTACGCCCGGCGCAAAGGCATGACCAGGGAGGAGGCGGAGATCTGGCTGGCTCCGAACCTGGCGTACGATAGGGCCCCCGCTCCGCCGGTGGCCGTGGTGGGGAGCCCGTCGTGACCGCGCGGGCGGCGGGAGGCCCCGGGCTGCGGGACCTGGTGGAGGACGGCCGCATCCACGTCCTGGACGGGGCCATGGGCACGCTGCTGTACGGTCGGGGCGTCTTCGTCAACGTGTGCTACGACGCCCTCGTGCTGGAGCGGCCCGACATGGTGCGCCGCATCCACGAGGAGTATGCCGCCGCCGGGGCCGAGATCCTCGAGACGAACACCTTCGGCGCCAACCCCGTGAAGCTCTCGGGCCACGGCCTCGAGGAGCGCACGGCCGAAATCAACCGGGAGGCCGCCCGCCTGGCGCGACAGGCCGGCGGCGGGGCCCTGATCGTCGGGGCAGTGGGGCCCCTGGGCATCCGCATCGAGCCCTGGGGACCGACCGCCACCGAGGAAGCGGAGGCCCATTTCCGCCGTCAGGTGGAAGGCCTGGTCGAGGGAGGCGTGG
>DASWKP010000408.1:0-4460 GCA_036396575.1 Longimicrobiales bacterium
ATCTGGCGGACGCCCAGCGGCTCACGGCCCTTGATGGCCGGGCCAACGAGATCGCCGTGCGCACGGCGGATGTGGCGGGGGCCCGCCAGACCGCCGCCGCCATCGCCGCCGCCCTGGGCGCGCGTCTGGGCGGGCCGGGCGAGGATGACGCCGTGCCCGAGGAGCAAGTGGTCGTCCGGCCCTGGCAGGAGATCGTTCCGGCGCTCGACCAGATGCTCCTCCTCATCCGGCGCTCGTACTGGTTCACGTACCTCGTGATCTACGCGGTGGCCGCCGTCGGCATCCTGAACACGCAGCGCATGAGCGCCCTGGAGCGGCGCCGGGAATTCGGCGTCCTCATGGCCATCGGCCTCCGGCCCGGGCGGATGTTCAGGATGATCCAGGCCGAGACGCTGGCGCTGGGCGTGGCCGGGGCCCTCATCGGCTGCGCGCTGGGCTTCGCGGTGAGCTGGTACCATGCCACCGCTGGTTTCGACCTGACACGGCTCACGAGCCAGGCCTCGTTCTCCTACATGGGAGTGGCTTTTCGGGACCGGCTCTACTTCGACCTGTCGGTCCGGGCCGTTGCGGAGCCCTTCTGGGTCATGCTCCTGGTGACCCTCCTCAGCGGTCTGTGGCCTTCGTGGGTGGCCGCCCGCATCGAGCCGGCGCCCACCATCGCCGGGAGGACCTGAGCATGCTCTGGCGTATCGCCTGGCGGAACCTGTGGAGGCATCGGACCCGGACCCTCATCCTGTCCTCGGTCATCGCCATGACGTACGGCATGACGCTGTTCGGAATGGGGGTGGGGGACGACAGCCACCAGCGCATGCTCCGCGAGGCGGTGCTCATGGCCGGGGGCGACGTACTCGTCCATGGGGATGGTTACTGGGCCACTCGTGGGAGCGACGTGGTCATGGAGTCGGGCTCCGAGGTGGTCCGGGCGGTGGCGGGCGTGGAGGGCGTCGGCCGCGAGCTGCCCCGGGTCCTGATCAACGGGCTCCTCAGCACGTCGGCGGCGACCCGGCCGGTGTTCCTGCAGGGCGTGGATCCCGGGGCCGAAGATGCCTGGCGGAACCTCTCCGAGGACGTGACGGCGGGGACCTTTCTGCGGGATCCGCCGCGGGACCCCCTGGTGCTCGGCTCCCGCCTGGCCGGGAGGCTGGAGGTCGAGCTGGGCGGCCGCGTGGTCCTCACGGCCTCGGACCCCGCCGGGGAAGTCACCCGGGCCCTCTTCCACGTGACGGGGATCCTGGAGACGGGGAACCGGGAGATGGACGAGCTGCTGGCCTTCACCACCGTGTCCGGAGCCCAGCGGGCCGTGGCCATGGAGGGAGCCCTGACGCAGGTGGGCGTGCTTCTGACCGACGGGAACGGGCCCGAACCCGTGGCCGATCGGATACGGGTCGCCTTGGGCGCCCGGAACGGCGACCTCGAGGTCCTGACCTGGCGGGAGGCCGTGCCCGAGATGGTGGGTTTCGTGGAGCTGGACGACGCCTTCGGCTACATCTACATCGTGGTCATCTTCGTGGTGGTGCTTTTCGCGATCACCAACACGTTCCTGATGGCGGTCATGGAGCGGGTTCGGGAATTCGGTCTCCTGGCGGCCCTGGGTCTCCGGGGCGACCGCATCGGCGGGCTCATCCTGCGGGAGACCTTGCTGCTCACGGCCCTCGCCATGGGAGCAGGCTTCGTCATCGGGTACTCGTGCCACCTGGCCGCCGACCACTGGGGCATCAACCTGGCCATGTGGGGCCTGGACGAGGTGGAAATCAGCGGGGTGGACGTGGCCGACATGGTCATCCGCTCCACCATCAACCCCGCCAAGTGGTTCGCCGCGTCGGTCCTGGTGGCTCTGGCGAGCCTGGGCAGCGCACTCTATCCGGCGTGGCGGGCGATGCGGCTGGCGCCCGCCGAGGCTATGAGGTTCTTCGAATGAGCTCGACGGAGGGGATGGGCCTGATCCGGGTCAGCGAGGTGACCAAGGTCTACCGGCAGGGAGCCCTGGAGGTGCATGCCCTGCGAGGCGTGAATCTCACGGTGGCCGACGGGGAGTTCACGGCCCTGGCGGGACCGTCGGGCTCGGGCAAGACCACACTGCTCAACCTGATCGGCGTCCTGGACGCGCCCACCACGGGCACGGTGCAGTTGAACGGGCAGGACGTCTCCGGGCTCAACAAAGGGGAGGCCGCCGAGTACCGCCTCGACAACGTCGGCTTCATTTTCCAGGCCTACAACCTGGTCCCGGTGCTCACCGCCTACGAGAACGCCGAGTTCACGCTGCTGCTCCGGGGTGCGGGGCCGAAGGAACGCCGTGAGGTCGTGCGGCCGCTCCTGCAGCGCGTGGGCCTGGGGGACATGATGGACCGCAAACCCCACGAGCTGAGCGGAGGCCAACAGCAGCGCGTGGCCATCGTACGAGCCCTGGCCACGCATCCCCGCATCGTCCTGGCGGACGAACCCACGGCCAATCTGGATAGCGCCAACTCGGATGGCCTCATGGATCTCATGGCGGAGCTGAACGAGGAGCTGGGCACCACGTTCCTGTTCTCCAGCCACGATCCGGTGGTGCTGGAGCGAGCCCGGCGACTGGTCATTCTGAGGGACGGGAAGGTGGCGAATCCGGACGCGGACGGGGACTGAGGCGGATCCATGCGCCGCTCTCTGGTGGTCGCCGCGCTCGTGGCGCTTCCATCGCCTCTGGCCGCCCAGTGGTCCCTCGTCGAGCGAGACGCCTGGTCCCTCGAGCTGGGCGGCTACGTCCGGGCCCTCACCGCCGTCCACGACCTCGGCTACGACGCCTCTACCTTGGACCGCCAGTCGGCCTTCAACGGTCAGGTCGTGCGCCTCAAGTGGACGGCGCGGGGCCAGGGCTGGTTCCTGGAAGTCCACGACCGCTTCCAGGGGACGGTGTCCAGCGCCGGGGCGGGTGGAGGGCCCGCGGTGGGCTTCGGGGTCAGCGCGGTGCCGGACCGGACCGTGGACCTGGAATCCACGCTGTTGGAGGGCGAGCGCTACCGCGTCTGGCACGACCTGGACCGGCTGGCTCTGACTCTCTACACCCGGGCGGCGGATGTGACCCTGGGCCGCCAGGCCATCACCTGGGGCATATCGAGCCTGTTCCCGGTGGCGGACCTGTGGGCTCGCTTCAGCCCGTTCGAGTTGGACACGGAGGAGAAGCCGGGCATCGACGCGGTGCGGGTGCTGGCCTACCCGGGTGAGGGAGTTGAATTGGACGTCGTCGTCGCCGACCGGGGCTCGGCCAGGAACCTGTCGGCGGGTGCCCGGGTGACGTGGTCTCTCGGCGAAGCCGACCTCTACGGGGCGGCGGCCAAGCTCTGGCGCGAAGCCATCGTCATGGTGGGCGCGACGTACCTCCTCGACGAGGTGTCGTTACGGGCCGAGGCCGCCTTTCCGTACGACGTGGACGACCAGGCCGGCGACACGCCCCGCGTGACGGCGGGCGCGGCCTGGCTCCGGGGTAGCTGGGCCCTGACGGGCGAGCTCCACCTGAACGGGATCGGCGCCAGCGATCCGGGGGGCTACCCGAAGCTCCTCCTCGACCCTCGCCTTGCCCGGGGGGAGACCTACCACCTGGGCCGGTGGATGGGTGGGGCCGCGGTGGGCTACAGCTCCACGGACCGGCTCGCTCTTTCCCTGGTCTGGCTGGCAAACCTGAGCGACCACAGCGCGGCCCTGATGCCGGGCCTCGTCTACGACTTCGGGCAGAACGCCCGTGTGTCCCTGGGCGGGCTGGTCTCCGCGGGTGACGAACCCGTCTTCCCCTTCGGGATCCCAGTTCTGAAGAGCGAGTTCGGGGCGTACGGGTCGCTGGGGTGGACGCAGGTGTCGGTGTACTTCTAGCGTCCTGTCCCAGCGATCACCGGGGGGCTACCCTCCCAGCACCTCCCGGAAGAACTCCAGCGTCCGCGGCCACGCCTGCTGAGCGGCTCTGAGATTGGCGCCTTCCTGGCCGTCGAGCTGTCTCAGGAAGCCGTGTCCTGCACCCTCGTAGACGATGGGCTCGTAGGTCTTGCCCAGCCGATCCATCGCCTCCCGGGCGCCGGGGATGCTGGCGTTCACGCGTTCGTCGTTACCGCCGTAGAGCCCCAACACGGGCGCCTGTACGCTGGTCAGCGACTCCGCCGCCGGTGCGCCGCCGTAGTAGACCACGGCGCCGGCCAGGTCCCCGTAGGCCACGGCGAACTCGAACGAGCTGCTCCCCCCCCAGCAGAAGCCCACGGACGCCACCCGTGGGGCGGCGGAGGGCAGGGCCATGGCATACTCCGCGGCGGCCTGGAGGCGGCGGTTGACGTCGGCTCGCAGCACTCCGCGGATGGCCGCCACGACGCCCTGCCGGTCCATGGACGAGGAGTTCCCTCCCTCGGGGCCGTGGCCGCTCAGGAGGTCCGGAGCGATGGCGATGTACCCCGCGGCGGCTGCCTGGTCGGCCACGCCCCGAATCCAGTCGGTCAGGCCGT
>DASWKP010000409.1:0-2558 GCA_036396575.1 Longimicrobiales bacterium
GCATCTGGGAGCGGTCCGGCGTGAGGGCGAAGCCCTGGACCAGGGTCATGATCTGCTCGCTGTCCCGGTCGTCCAGGTCGTACTTCATGAGGTTGCCGCCCTGGACGTACAGCAGGCCGTCGGACAGGCCGACGAGCCCGCCGTAGGAGCCGGGGCTCAGCCCCGGCAGGGGCATCACCCGCTCGCCCAGGCCATCCAACTCGATGACGAGGGCTTCGTCCTCCGATGCCTGCCCTCCATCCCCTGACTCATCGGCGGGCGTTACCGACGGCTCCTCGTCGCTCCGGTGCGGGAAGGGATGGCCCACGTCCGCCCGCAGCGTGGCCACGTAGATGCGGCTGTTGAACCTGGATGTCAGCCCGGCGTACGTGAAGTCCCGTGCCGAGGTGAAGTAGAGGAAGCGCCCCTCGGGGTCGAAGGCCGGGCTCCCCTCGTTCGTGTCATCGGACGTGACCTGCGCGGCCTCGTCGGTGGCGAAGGAGTAGAGCCACACGTTCGAGAAGCCGTTGGCCGCGTTCCGCGTGTAGACGATCCACTCCGAGTCCGGTGACCAGGAGAAGGGCTGGAGGGAGCCGGTCGCCGTGCGGTCGATCTCCACCTCGCTCCCGCGGGCCACGTCGACGGCCGCCAGGCGGTTCCGGTTGTCGTGGTACGCGATCCGCTCCGAATCGGGCGACCACCGGAAGGCGTCGATCCAGGCATCCTGCACGTTGGTGAGCCGCAGGGGCGCGCCCGATCCATCGGCCGGGGCCACGTAGAGCTGGTAGGAGCCCGTGGCGTCGCTCAGGTACGCGACGCTGAGGCCGTCGGGGGACCAGCTCACGGCCCGTTCCCGCTGGCCCGGCGTGTTCGAGATGTTCCGGATGTTGCCGTGCTCCGCCGGGACCGTGAACACCTCGCCCCGCGCCCCGAACACCGCCCGCTTGCCGCTGGGGGAGATGTCAAAGGACTCGACGTCGTCCGAGACGCCCTTGAAGTAGGGGTTGGTCAGCGGGCGGTCGCCCGGGATCGTGAAGGACAGGCGCGCCGTCTCCTCGGTGGCTGGATCGAAGTGCCAGATCCAGCCGCCGTTCTCGTAGACGATGCCTCCCTGACCCCGGCTTGGCCACAGGACGTCGAAGTCCTCGTGGAAGGTGACCTGGCGCACCTCCCCGGTGCCGGTCTCGTAGGCGTACAGGTTGAGCCGGCGGTTCTCGTCACGGTCCGACACGAAGTAGATGCGGTCCCCGACCCACATCGGGAAGTTGTCCGTGCCGGTGAAGTCGGTGAGGCGCTCGCTGGTGTGGGCCGCCAGGTCGTAGGTCCACACATCCTGCTGGCGCCCGCCCTCGTAGCGCTTCCAGTGGCGCCACTCCCGGCTCTTGATGTTAAAGGCGAGGCGGTTTCCCGTGGCGTCGAAGGTGGCTCCGGTCGCCCCTTCGGGGATCTCCAGGGGCCGCTCCAGGCCGCCGTCGGGATCCACGAGGTAGTAGCGTCCCACCCGATCACCGAAGGGCGTGCGGTTGGCCCGCACGAGGATGCTCTCCCCGTTGGGGGTCCAGTCCAGGACCAGGTGGTCGTAGCCGCCCCGCGGGGGCATGGCCCCCACGTCGGGATAGAACGTGAGCTGCCGGGGCTCTCCTCCCCCGGAGGGGATGACGTAGACCTGCCGGGTGCCCGCGTATTCGCCGGAGAAGGCGATGGAGCGGCCGTCGGGGCTGAAGCGCGCGAATACCTCCAGCCCCTCGTGTCCGGTCAGGCGCGTCGCGGCGCCTCCGCTCAGGGGGGCCGTATAAAGGTCGCCGGCGTACGTGAAGGCGACCTGGTCGCCGTGGATATGGGGAAAGCGCAGGAGTCGCGCCTCCTGGGCGGGTGCGGACTCCGCCGTCAGCAGGAAGGTCAGCGCGATGAATCCCCACCACCCGTTCGATCGTCCACCCATCTGGACTCCGTCCTTTTTTCAGGTATCGGTTGTTTCGAGTCCCGCTCTGCGGAGGGCCGTGCGTACCGTATCCACATCGCCCTCCCGGAGAGGCCTCAGCGGTGGGCGGGGGTCCCCGCCCCGGAGGTCCAGGAGGTCGAGGGCCGCCTTCACTCCGGGTACGCCCAGGCCCCCCACCACGCTGTTGTGGAGCGGTCCGATCCGTTCCTGGAGGCGGCCCGCCTCGGCGGTCCGCCCCGCGGTGAACGCCTCGGTGATGCCCGCCGAGGCGCCGGGCATCAGGTTGGCCACCCCCAGGATGCCTCCCACCGCCCCTGTCTCCAGAGCGGCATAGAGGAGCGCGCCGTTGCCCACGAGAACCTGGAAGCCGGTCCGGCAGGCCTCCACGAGCTCGCCCACCAGATCCAGCGCGCCCCTGGAGTCCTTGACCCCGATGATGTTCTCATGGTGGGACAGCTCGGCCACCAGTCCGGTAGGCAGGTCCAGAGTGCTCAGGCGCAAGGGCACCTGATAGACGATGACCGGGACGGGACACTGGTCGGCCACGCGCCGGTAGTGGAGAGCAAGGGCCTCGGGAGTCATGGCGCCCTTGTAGAACGCGGGGGGCTGCACCAACACCGCGTCGGCGCCCGCGTCC
>DASWKP010000410.1:0-4812 GCA_036396575.1 Longimicrobiales bacterium
GGGCCCGCGCGCCGATCCAGCGTGTGCGCGACTCTGGAGAGGTTCCCGGCGCTCCTCATCCGCAGGGGCTTCTGGGGCGTGCGCACCCTGGCGCTCATGGGCTACTACGGCCTTCCGGAGGTGAGGGAGTCCATCGGATACCGGGCGCACCCGGACGGATGGGAGGCCCGGGGCTTCGGGCGCGGGCAGGCGGCGCGCTCCCCGCGGAGCGACCGGAGCCGCCCCTCGGACCTGGCGGAGGACCGATGAAGGAGGTGCGTACCGACGTGCTGATCATCGGCTCCGGGGCCGGCGGGGGCACCGTCGCCCGCCGGCTCGCGCCGCTGGTGGGCGCCGGACGACGGGTGCTCGTGGTGGAGCGGGGTCCCCGCCTGCTGCGCGAGGAGTTCACGGGCGACGAAGTGGACATGGCCCCGGCGCTGTACGAGGACGCCGGCGGATACCTCACCGCGGATGGCACCATGACCCTCGCCTTCGGGCGGGCGTACGGGGGCTCCACCGTGGTCTACACCGGCACCTCTTTGGAGCCCCCGGCCCGGGTGATCGAAGCGTGGGGCGTGCCTGGCCTGGACCACGACGACCTCACGTGGCGCTCTGGCCGGTACATGCGGGAAAACAACGTCCATCTGCTCCCGGACGCCGAGATCAACGACAACAACCGGCTCTTCGCCGAGGGTTGCCGGGAACTGGGCTGGGGGTGCCGACAGTTTCCGGTCAACGTCAACGGCTGCAAGGGATCGAGCCTGTGCAACCTGGGCTGCCCCAACCACGCCAAGCAGGGCACCGACCGGGTCCATCTACCCGCGGCGGAGCTCAAAGGCGTGGAGGTGGTGACCCGGGCCGACGTGCGGACCGTCGAGGAAGCGCCGGGCCGGGGAGGGTCCCGCGCCGCGGCGCTCGTGGTGGTGTCCGCACCCGCACCAGGGGAGAAGGGGCGGCCCAGCGAGTGGCAGCCCGGCACCTACCGGGTTCTCGCGGACACGGTCGTGGTGGCGGGTGGCTCGATGGGGAGCACCGCGCTGTTACTGCGTTCCGGCTTCCGGGGGGCGCTCCCACGCTTGGGGCGGGGCTTCACCTGCCACCCGGCGTTCATCCTGGTGGCCGAGCACGACCGGGACATCACCAACGACGTCGGCCACCCCAAGAGCTTCTACCTGGACCGCGCGGAGGACGAGGGCTGGATCCTGGAAACGTGCATGTACTTCCCCTTCGTGACGGCCAAGAACCTCACCGGCTTCGGAAAGGACAACGCGGCGATGCTCCGGGCCTTTCCCCGCCTCCAGCAGATCCTGGTGCTGGCCGTGGACCGGGCCGTGCCCGGCAACCGCATCGAGCTGGGCCGCGACGGACGTCCCGCCGTGGATTACCGCTTCACGGACGAGGTGGTGGACTCCCTGACCCGCGCCACCCGGGCCGCCGCGCGGATCTTCTTCGCCGCGGGCGCGGTGCGGGTCCACGCCCCCCTCGCCGAGCCTCGGGTGCTCGAGCGGAGCGACCTGCCCCACCTCGACCGTCGCGTCGACGGTGCGCACTTCCTGCCCGGCCGCACGTCCGTCTCGGCGGCGCACCTCATGGGAGGCTGCGGGATGGGGCTGGACGCCGGGGGGTCGGTGACCGACGCATGGGGCCGCGTGCACGGCGTACCCTGGCTCCGGGTGGCGGACTCCGCGCTCTTTCCCGACTCGGTCGAGATCAACCCCTACGTCACGGTCATGGCGCTGGCGGACCGCGTGGCCGAGAGCATCATCAACGACTTGGGCGCATGAAACGCACCGGCCAGCTCACGGGCGGCCAGATCGTGGTCCGCGCTCTGGAGGATGAGGGCATCGAGTTGGCCTTCGGCATCCCTGGCACGCACAACATCGAGCTGTACGACGCGCTGGCCGAGTCGGCGACCGTGCGCACCGTCCTGGTCACCGACGAGCAGAGCGCTTCCTTCATGGCGGACGGCGCCTGGCGTGCGTCGGGGCGCATGGCGTGCGCCAACCTGGTCCCGGGGGCCGGCCTCACGCACGCGCTGTCGGGCATCTGCGAGGCCTGGCTGGACAACGTGCCGATGCTGGTGCTCGGGTGTGGCATCCGACGCGACACGGGCAGGGCCTATCAGCTCCACGACGTGGACCAGCAGGCGATGGTCCGCCCGGTCACCAAGGGGACGTTTTTGCCCCTCACCGGGACCGAGTTGTACGGCGCGCTGCGGGAGGCGTGCCGGCTGGCTCGCGCGGGAGCGCCCGGGCCGGTCTTCGTGGAGGTGCCGGCTGATCTGTATCTGAAGAGGCACGGGGTAGAGCTGCCGTGGCCCGCCGACCCGCCAACGGACCAGCCGACCTTCGACGCGGGCCTCCTCGACCCGGTCATGGCCCTCCTGGCCGGGGCGCGCCATCCCCTGTTGTACGTAGGCGCCGGAGCTGCCGCGGCGGCGAAGGAGGTGGTGGACCTGGCGGAGCGCATCGAGGCCCCGGTGGCCACCACCTTCCAGGGCAAGGGCGTCTTTCCCGAGAGCCACCCCCTCTTTCTGTGGCCAGGCTTCGGCGAGGCCGCGCCGCCGTTCGCGCGCAAGGTGGCTCGGAGCCGCGACCTGACCCTGGCGGTGGGGTGCCGCTTCGGCGAGGTCGGCACCGGAAGCTACGGGCTGACGCCGCCGGGCCCGCTCGTCCACGTGGACATCGACTTCGACGTGCTGGGGAGGAACTATCCAGCCGAGGTGGCGGTGTGCTCCGACGCTGGCGTCTTCCTGCGGGCGCTTCTGGGGCGGTTGGAAGCGGAGGGCGTGCGTCGCCCGTTCGACGACCTCCTGCGGGACGAGATCCGGGAGGGGCACGAAGACGTCCGGCAGGGGTGGATGGACCGGACGCCGAAGGGGGTCCGCCCGCCGGCGCTCCTCGGGACCTGTCAGGAGCTTCTGGGCCCGGACACGATCTTCACCACCGACAGCGGCAACGGGACCTTCCTGGCCATGGAGTGCCTCCGCCTGGAGGAGCCGGGCAAGTTCCTTGCCCCGGTCGACTACTCGTGCATGGGGTACGCGGTGCCGGCGGCCCTGGGCGCCAAGCTGGCGCGCCCCGACTGCCCGGTGGTGGCGCTGGCGGGAGACGGGGCGTTCCTCATGACGGGGCTGGAGCTCGCCACGGCGTCGGCGGAGGGCATCGGCGTCATCGTGCTGGTGCTGCGGGACATGGAGCTGGCCCAGATCGCCCAGTTCCAGGCGACCGCCATGAACCGCAAGGTGAGCAGCGAGGTCAGCCCGTACGATCTGAAGGGCCTGGCCCAGGGCGTGGGCGCGGCCTACCTGGCCATGCCGGACGACGGCCACGCCAGGCGCGTCCTGGAGGAGGCCGCCGAGCTGGCCGCCCAGGACCGCCCCGTGCTGGTCGAGGTGGCCATCGACTACTCGGAGAAGACCTTCTTCACGCGGGGCGTCATCCGGACCAACCTGCTCCGGCTTCCGCTCAGAGACCGGTTGCGCTTCGTCGGGCGGGCAGTGATGCGCAAGCTCACGGAGGGCTGAGCACCGAGTGTGATCTCAGGCTCGCCGCACGGCCACCACCGCCCCCACGACCGCCACGTAGCACCCCGCCGCCATCCACAGATTCACGCTGATGCCGAAGTGGATGGAGATGAACACGGCCACCGCGCTCATGAGCACCCCGAAGACGCCGTTCAGCGCCCAGTACCAGGGCGTGTCGGCGGAGGCGATCTCGGCGACCAGCCGCATCCCCGTGGGAAAGAAGAAGCCCATGAGCACGCCCGTGGGCGCGACGATGGCGATGGACGCGAGGATCTTGGCCCCCATGGAGCTAGCCACCATCGCCCCGGCCATGGGCGGAAACAGGAACGGGAACGAGGCGATGGCCGCCGCCGTCACCAGGGGATACACGTAGACCCAGGGCGCGCGCGTCAGCGGGAGCCGCTCGCTGAGCAGGCTTCCCATCCCCGTGCTCAGGATGATGGTGAAGAGGAGGATGCCCAGGGCGTAGACGGGATGGCCCAGGAAGACGGACAGGCGCTGGATGAGGGCGATTTCGGCCAGCATGAAGCCGGCGCCGATCAGCGAGAAGTAGGCGGCGCCGGACCAGAGGGTGACCGCGCCTTCGCGCCCTCCACCCGCCAGCGCCCTGACGCCCAGCGGCACCAGCACCGTCACCACCGTCAGCGCGAGCAGCGACAGGATGAGCCCCATGAGCACCACGGTCGCCGCCATGTTCCCGGCCACGACCCCGGCCTGGGCGTCCCGACCGAAGAACGCCCGGAAACCGGGGATGAGGTCCCGCGGCCGGAGCATATTGAAGAAGAAGGGGCTCTCGTCGGTGGGGGGCTCGAGCTTGACCCTCGCGCTCCGGGCCACCCGCTCGAGCTCGTCCCTGGACGTGACGGACAGAAGACCCGCCAGCGTCGGGTTCGCCACCGCCCGGCCCGGGAGCACCGCCGCCTCGAACTGAAGGCGCTCGGCCACCTGTGCGAGGATCGCGATCTCGTCGGCGGTGAACGGCCTCCGGGCCATGAGCAGCGTCGACAGCCTCGACGAGGTGATGAGGGCCAGGTGCCGGCCGGGCTCGGCGACCCCGGCGTCGAGGAGAGTGGCCACGGCCAGGCTCACGATGCGGCCCGTCTCTCCCAGGTCGTCCTCGCGGTGCCAGCGGGACACGGTGAAGATGCCGTCGTCCTGGAGGCGGTCGAAGAACACCCGCCACGCTTCCACCGTGTAGAGGCCGTTTTCCGACAGCGAGAAGGCGCCGGCACCCGTGGCCGCCCACGTGTCGATCATCGACATCTGCAGAATGGCGTACCGCTCCGTGCTCCGGGACAGCCAGC
>DASWKP010000411.1:0-9472 GCA_036396575.1 Longimicrobiales bacterium
CGGCCCACACCGTGTGGAGCTTCGCCTGGACCCTGCCGATGAGGATCATGGACACCACCGTCATGCCCAGGCTCACGCCGAACCACACCAGGAGGGCCACCGTGAGTCGGGCGCGGATCGAAAGCGTGGGTCGCTCACGAAGCGCGCGCTGCGCCTCCTCCGACACCGCGATGAGCGGCGAGTCCGCCGCGCCGTTGTGCGGCGCTACCACGACTGCCTCCCGCGGGCGGGCCAGGCGAATCCCGGGGCCACCGTTCGCCGGTGGATCAGAGGACCGCCCGGTGGCCCAAGGACAGAGCGGCCTTGTTGACCACGGCCCTGAGGTCGTTGGGCTTGAAGGGCTTGGAGATGAAGTCGAAAGCTCCCTTCACCAGCGCCTCCCTGGCGACCTCCACGGTGGCGTAGCCGGTGATGAGGATGACCCGCGTACGTTCGCAGTGGGCCATGACGTGCTCCAGGATCTGGATCCCGTTGACGTCCTCCATGCGCAGGTCGGTGACGACGATGTCGAACTCGCGCTCGCCGAGTCGCGCCACGGCCTGAGCGGGGTCCTCGTAGCACTCCACCGCGAACCCGGACTTCTCGAGAGCGGGCTTCAAGCGCTTGCCCACGATCGGCTCGTCGTCGATGACCATCACGCTCAGGTCTCCCTGCCGGGCATCGCCCGCCCCAGCCTCCTGGTCAGCCATGTCCTCCCCCTCTCGGGTTTCGGTGGGAACCTCGCTGCGAAAGACCCTCACACGGTCCAGCGCCAGGGTGGTCTTCCGGTCCAACTCCGTGCCCGTGACATCGAAGCCCTGCTGGTCGGCTCCGACCTCGGCGAACGAGACCCTGACCATCCAGTCCTCGATCTTCTTCTTCAGGCGAGCCATTTTTCCCTCCTTCAGGCCGTGGAGCGCGCTTCCGTGAGACGATGCTCCACCCGGAGGCGCTCCCTGTACGAGCGCAGGACGTGGTAAAGGATGAGGGCGCATCCGGAGAAGCCGGCGACGAAGAGCATGATCTTGCTGGCGCCGTTGAACCAGGCGTCCCAGGTCGGATCCATGTCGATCCAGCCCAACTGCCTCAGGTAGGCCGGGACCGCGACGGCCCGGCTGACGACACACAGGAGGATCACCACACCAGTGACGACCCGGATCATGATCTCCTTTACCACCTTGGTGCCATAGACTCCGACGTAGATCCCCATCAGGGAGCCCAGATAGAGCAGCATCGTCAAGCGGATATCCACGTACCCCTGCAGGGCGTAGTTCAATGCGCCGAAGCCGCCCATGTAGACGGCGAGGTACAGCTCGGTACCCGCCGCCACCGCCGTCGGTACGCCGAAGACATAGATCATGGCCGGGACCCCGATGAACCCCCCCACGCCGATGGTCCCGGCAAGGTAGCCCGTGGCCAGGCCCACCAGCATAAGGATCCACAAGGATACCCGCACGTCCGCGATCTTGAAGTGGATGTAGGGTGGCAGGTGATGTCGGGCAAGAAAGTCGGCGATGCCCTTCGACGGTCCGGCCGAGTCACCGTCCCCACGCGTGCGCAGGGCATCGGCCAGCATGGATATGGCCACCACCGACAGGATGCAGACGAAGACCATGCTGATGTAGAGGTCCGCGGCGGCGGATCCGCCCGTGCCGTGGCCGTCCCCCCCTCCCTCGAAGAGCATGCTGTTGATCCCCACCGCCAGTCGGATGCCGATGAAGGACGTGAAGATGAGAAAGGCCCCCAGGCGCTTGTCCACGTTTCCGAGCTCGGCGTGCTTCCTCGAGCCCACCATGGCCTTGCCGAACTTGTGGGTGATGTTGCTCCCCACGGCGATCACCCCCGAAACGCCCAGGTTCATCATTCCCGGCGTCATGAAGAAGGCTCCCCCGCTGCCGATGAAGCCGGACAGGATGCCCCCCACGAAGCCGAGGGCGATGACCTGAAGGGCCACCGCCAGGTTGATCTCGATGAAGTGCCCATACAGGAAGGTAGGTTCCATCGTTCTATTCCATCTTCATGAGTTTCATCAGCGCCTTGGCCACACTGCCGTACGAGTGGGCGATGATGGGAACGAATAGGAAGACGGCCACGGCCGCCACGTACATCCGCAGGGCTCCTGTACCGAAGAGTTCGCCGGACAGGAACCGCAGCACCGTCACCTGGTTCATCATGACGGCCGCGAACATCGCCACGACCAGCGCGAGGTATCCCACGAGTCGCAGGATATCCGCTCCGCCGAACAGGTAGTGGCTTCTGAGCTCGTCGGCGGTGACGACCGGTACGCGCATGCGGCTGGCGATGGACTCCCGCAGCTCCCGGGTCATGCGCTGCTTGGCCCCCGGGTCCTTGCCCAGGAAGAGGTCGCCGAGAACGACCAGGGAGCGGCGGGCGCTGCCGCAGCACGAGGTAACGAGTCCACTGCGCTCTCCGTGTACCGAACGCCCGCCTCCGGAGCGGCCTTCCAGGGCCAGGGCGTCGACCGTGGACCGGAGCCCTCCGTCGTCGGCCGGCTCCTCCTGGTCCTCCTCGATCCCCGACTCCACTCGCCCACGGGGTGGGCTGGTCAGCTCCTCCACGCGGGTCTCCACCCCGTCCCCCTCGCAGGGCGAATAACGAACGAGATCCACGGCCGCGCTCCACTTCCGCGCGATCTCCACGATCTCCTTGAAGGTCTCCGAAGCGGGGTCGAAGACCTCCTGGACCCAGAGGATGCTCGTGGCCGCCACCGTGGCGCGCACCTGCCTCACGCCTCCGACCTCTTCGAGGACCCGCACGATGTCCTCCGCCACCTCCATGTCGTGGGGAAGGTAGGTCACGTACACCGCCCCGCCGTGTGCCGTGACCGACAACCCATAACCGCCGGTGCGGGGGTCCCGGGCAAGCGCCAGACGCGCTCGGGCCGTCAGGTGCAGATCGTCCAGGGCGCGCCGCGAAGCCGGCGTCACCTGGAAGTCGGGTAGCCGGGACATGGCCACCAGGGCGGAGGCCGCGTTGCCGGCGTTCATGCGCTCGACGTTGACGATGACGTCGTACTGGGAGACGTCCTCCCAGGAGACGCCATACATGGCCTTGACCCAGTTCCTCCGGTCCTCTTCGACCTCGGACAGGTACCGCCGCGCCTGGGTGCGGTTGAGGCCCAGGGTCTGCATGGCCGATCTGATCCGGTGCTCCTCGTCGGCCACGACGCGCACGCGCAGGACGTGGCTGACTCCACCGAGCAGGAGGTGGCCCGTGCGCCCGTGATAGACCAGGGGACCCTCCAGAAGGCGGTCGCACAGGAACGCGGTGCTGAAGGCCAGATAGTGATCCCGCTCCCGGGCCAGGCGTTCGGTGAACGCCCGGGGCTTCATCATGCTCGTTTCCAACTTGCCCACCTGGATGCCTTCCCGGGTAGCCGCTTCGATGAGGTCCTCGCGGCTCAGGATCGGGTAGCCCAGCTTACGGCCAAACGCCTCGGCAAGCTCCCTGCCACGGGACAAAGAGCCCCTGGAGATACACACGATCTGTGCCGTTTCCTGGTGAGGATCCGGCAACTCCCCCCAGGCCTCACGGCTTTCCCCGGCCGGCAGTTGAGCGACGGCTCCGGCTTCCGTGCCACCTTTCATTCGCGGCTCCACTCCTGCTCGTCGCCTCAGTGCCCCACGGCCAGGACACCGCTGGCGGCCAGCGTCAGGACCACGACCTCCACCGCCGCCATGACGGCGTAGGCCCGGTCGCGATTCTTGAGAAGCGTGGGGATGATGCCGACGTAGCACACGATGGTCACGGCGGCCAGGATCGTGATCCCCACGAAGTTCAGATAGTCCGAATGGCCAACGGCCGTCAGCCACCACCATCCCGTCAACGAGTGGTCGCGCTGGAGATAGTCGTGGTTGATGGCCTCCAGATACTCGTGGACCGGCAGGGTCCAATAGTTGGGCAGATCCTCGATGGGCACCGCGGGATCCACGATGCCCAGCATATACACAGCGAACGTCGCCAGCAGGATCGCCAACCCCGCGTACATTCCAGCAGCCAGGATCTTCGCGTAGAGGAGTTGCTCCTCGCTCACGCTCGGCGGACGGGCACTCTGGCTCATTGCGACATCCTCGTCACACGATGAAGGGCAGTCCCAGCCCCTTGGTGATGGCCTTCGCCCCCGCGAAGAGCAGCAGGAAGATGACCATCCAGCGCACGAATCCGGGCTTGGCCACCCGGAGGATCCGCACTCCCACGAAGGAGCCCAGCATGATCCCGATGAGGGAAGGCACCACCATGACCACGATGACGCACCCCTGGTTGAGATAGATCCACGCCGCCGACGTGTCGGTTATGGACAGGAGGAACTTGCTGGTGGCTACGCTGACCTTGAGGGGCGCCCCCAGCACGAGGTTCAGGACCGGGACGTTGGCCCAACCGGCGCCCAGGCCGAACATCCCCGCCATGAAGCCGATGACGATGAAGAGGATCAATCCCGTCGCCGTCCGGTGGATCTTCCAGTCCACCTCCTGGTCGAGACTCGCCTCCATGTAGACGCCGTGGATGCGAAGCGCCGTGGAGAGCTTGTCCGCCTTCCGCACGGTCGGAAACGCCGACTTCCTGGCCAACAGCATGAGGACGACGATCCCCAGGATGGTGGCCCCCAGCGCCGTCTGCACCACGTTGGTGGGCAGGGCCAGCCCGACCATGGCCCCCGCGATGGCGCACGTGGACGCGATGAGGGCTACCGGGATGGCCAGGCGCAGGCTGGCCAGGTTCATGCGCAGGAATCCCGGGCCCGCGGCCAGGGCCCCGCACAGGGCCACCAGGAGCCCCGCCCCGCGCACGAAGTCCAGGTGAAAGGGGCAGAAACCGCTCACGATGGGAACGAAGAGCACCCCACCTCCCACGCCCCCCACCGCGGCCAGGATCCCCATCACGAACGTCATGACGAAGAGGACCAGGGGCCAGAACCACCAGGCCGCCGCCGTCCCCTCGGGTGGGATGTCCACCCCCTGGGCGGCGTGGACGACCTCCTGGGCCCCCTCCAGAAGGGTGGGATCGAAGAGCGCGAAGAGGAGCAGGAAGGCCAGGACCTCAGCCACGGTGCGGGAGGGGCGGCGGAAGGGTGGACCCGTCCGCGTCATGGGCCGCTCTCTCTCTCGGTTCTACCGATCAGGGATGGTCAGGGATAGGGGTCGTACCACTCCAGGTTCAGTCGGACCCTGTCGACGCCTTGCACGGCGCGCGCGAGCGCGACGATCCGCTCGCCGGTCTGCCCGCTCTTCCTCAACGGGGCCTCGCCCGAGATCACCACCTCTCCGCCCCGCGCCGTGGCCGTCAGCTCCATGGTCCGGACCTCGGCGTCGCTGGCCAGGGCCACCTTGACCCTGCACGCCAGGCGGAAGTCCTCCAGACTGGCCAGGACCGCGTCGTTGAGGGCGTACTCAGGCTGCCGCACCGCCCGGGCCGTGAGGGCGCACGCCCCCTCCACGGTCATGGTCTCGAGGTTGATGACCAGGTCGTAGAGGCCCGGGTCCATGATGTCCTCGCCGTACATGACCCGGACCCACCGGGCCCTCGACTCATCCACGTCCCGGATGTACACCCCGGCGGTGGCTGCATCGACGGCCGGATCCTCGTCCATGAGCGCCTTGATGCGGATCTCCATGGGGGCGATGAGCCGCAGGCACAGGGTGCGGGGAAGGCCCCTCACCAGGAGGCCGCCAGCCAACCCGTGATAGACCAGGTTGCCGCCCACCGCGTACTCGGCCAGGGTCGCCTGCACAGCCACCACGTACGCGCGCCTGAGGGAAGAGAACCGGCTCCACCGCGAGGGCCGGTCCCCCAACTTCCGCTCCAGGAGTTCGGCGGGCACGCCGAGGCTTCTGGCTGCCTCCTGGGCCACCTCCCGCCCCAGGATGGGATAACCCAGCCGTTTGGCCAGGCACTCGGCCATGGCCCGGCCTCCGCTCCTGGTGCCCCGGCAGACGCAGATGATGGCCACGTCACTCCCCCGAGGTCAGCGCGTCGAGACGCTCATGACAGGCGACGCGCAGCGCCTCCATGGCGGCCCTGGCTTCGGCCGTGATCTCGTACTGAGGCTGGCCCGCGGCCTCGGCGATAACCTCGCAGGCGGTGTCCAGCGACAACGTGCGCAGGTTCACGGTCAGGTCGTACAGGGCGGGAGACTCGACGTCCTCGCCGTACATCACGCGGACCCAGCGCCTGCGCTCGTTGTCCACGTCGCGGATGAACTCCTCCGCCGCTTCGCGACCCATGCGATGGTGGTCCGTCAGCGTCCTGAGCCTCACGTCCAGAGGAGCGATCAGGCGGATGCGGAGCACGCCCCTCAGGTCCCGGAGCAGGAATTGCCCCGCCAGGCCGTGATAGACCAGGCTCCCTTCCGCGCACCCCTCCAGAAGCGCCGTGCGCACCGCCAGGACGTACTTCTCTCGGTCCCGCACGAGGCGGGCCCACAGGCCCGGGGACGTCTCGAACTTGCCCTGCACGTCCTCCATGGACACGCCGAGCTTCGCCGCCGCCCCCCGGACGATCTCCGCGGCGACGCACGGATACCCCAGGCGGTCCGCCAGGCACTCAGCCAGAGCGCGGCCTCCGCTCAGGGATCCCCGGGAGATGGTGATGATCGGCACGGTTACGTCATCCGCGATGTCGGGGCGTGCGCTGCTTCGCTCAGCTCCGGGCGGCTCAGATGATAGGCGATCTCCGCCAGCCCCGCGGTGAAGCGTTCGTTCCGGACCAGTACGCCAGGAGGAACGGTCAGCCGAACCGACGTAAAGTTCCAGATGGCCGCCACGCCAGCGGCGACGAGGGTGTCGGTCAGCTCCTGGGCGGCCTCCGCGGGCGTGGTGAGGATCGCCAGGGGGATGTGGTGCTTCTCCACGAAGCCGCCGAGCTCGGTGGAAGGCATGATGGTCCGCCCCCCGATCCGCCGCCCGACCTTGAACGGGTCCCGGTCGAAGGCGGCCACCACCCGGAAGCCGTAGCGCTCGAACTCGGTGTAGCCGAGGATCGCGCTTCCCAGCATGCCCGCCCCCACCAGCGCGGCCGGATAGCTGAGGTCGAAGCCGACCACCCTGCGGATCGTGCTGCACACCTCGCACGCGTCGTAACCGATCCGGCTCATGCCCATCAGACCGATGGCGGCGAAGTCCTTGCGCACCTGGCTCGGGTCCACCTCAAGCGCTTCGCCGAGCCGGGCGCTCGTGATGGTCTCCACCGGCTTCGCGGCTTCCAGGTCGGCGAGGTACCGGTAGTACAGGATCAGGCGATCGAGGACGACGCGCCTCAGCTCCAGGTCAACGATGGTGGACCTCCCCGAGCCGGAGGCAGCCGATCCGGCCGGCCTCGTCGGCCCCGCCGGTCCCGCTGCCCGGGTCGTCCTCGTCCCACGCGGCCCCCAGGGCCTCGAGCGCCTCGGACAGCCGCTCCCAACCGGCTGCCCCGCGCAGGGACGTGGCTAGCGCCGCTCCCTCTTTCTCCGCGCTGACGGCGACGCCGGCTCCGGCGCCGAGCCGGTACGGCCGGAGCCGGAGGGTGGCCTCTTCAGGAAGGCGCTCCACGCAGCACTCCGTCACCCCCAGGAGCGCCATCTGAAGACGGAGAGGGTCCACGTCCGCGCACACGGGTTCCTCCCCCGTGTCGGCCGCGACGCTCTGACGCCTCCGTCGGGCGATGGGCCCGGAGAAGTAGACCGCCTGATCCACGGCGTACCGGAGGTCGCCGGAGGCCTGCGGGCGGTCACGGCAGTGGGCCAGCCCGCTGAGGCGCGTCAGGAGTTCCGTGCCCCGAGCCACCTGGGTGGTGATGCGCTTGGTGGCGCGCAGGAGGCGCTCCCTGTCCGGGGCCGCGCCGGGAGCCGAGGCGTGGATGAGGTCGTCGAGGGGTCCGGCGGACTCCTCGACGATGGCCAGGACGTTGCGAAGCTCGTGCGTGGCGCTCGCGGTGATCCTGGCGATGAACTCCGCTTCTCGGTTCTCGGCCATTCTCGCAGGGGCGAAAGGGCGCCGGAACGGCTCCGTCAAGGGCACGTCGGAAGCGACGCGGGCGGATTCGCATTGCCTTGAGGAATCCGCCCTTGTAACTTATCGTGACAAGAATCACGTTTCAAGAGCCCCCGTCCCCGGGACCTGCGACCGCCCCCTCCCCAGGCCCCGCAGAGGCCGAGCCATGAGCAAGATCAAGGTGCTTCTCGTGGACGACGAGGAGGACTATGTAAGGACGATGGCCGCTCGCATGGAGATGCGAGACGTGCTGAGTCGCGTGGCTCTGAGTGGAGAGGAAGCGCTCCACATGGTCCGGGACGACGCCCCCGACGTCATGGTCCTGGACCTCCGCATGCCGGGCATCGACGGCATGGACGTGCTCGAGCGGGTCAGAAAGGAGCACCCCCACGTCCAGGTGATCATCCTCACCGGGCATGGTTCCGAAGCGGAAGAGGAACAGGCCCGCCGCCTGGGTGCCTTCGACTACCTCCAGAAGCCCACCGACACGAATCGCCTGCTGCGCACGGTCCGTGACGCATGGCGGCGGGCGCTCGGCGTGCTGGAGGAGTCGAAGACGCGGTTCGAGGGCAGCATGGCGGCAGCCGCGTTCGCCGAGGCCGGAGCTCCCGACCTGGCCGCCGAGCTGCTGGACGCTCACACCGGCGAGGAAGAGCCTGAAACCCCCTCCACGACCGAACCCCTCAAGGTCCTGCTGGTGGACGACGAGGAGGAGTTCGTCACCACGATCGCCGAGCGCATGGGTATGCGGGACCTGGGGAGCGACGTGGCGCTGAGCGGGGAGCAGGCCCTGACCATGCTGGAGGACGAGGTCCCCGACGTCATGGTGCTGGACTTGCGCATGCCGGGCCTCGATGGCATGGAGGTTCTGCGGAAGGTCAGGAAGTCGCATCCCCGCGTCCAGGTGATCATCATGACGGGCCACGGCTCCGAAGAGGACGAGGAACAGGCGAGGGCGTTGGGGGCCTTCGCATACCTGCGCAAGCCCGTCGAGGTCGGCGCGCTCGTGGACACCATCCGGGCCGCCGGGCGGGCCGGACGGGCCGGGGCGTAGAGGCTCGCCTCCGCATGCCGAACGACGCCCAGCCATCGACGGGGCCCGGCCAGGGCCAGGACGATCTCATCTCGAGCGGCCGTTACCGCCGGATCCTGATCACGACGGTGCTGTCGGTCTCCGTCGTGGCCATCGTCCCGCTCCTGGTCATGTCGGGCATTACCTACCAGCAGTACGAGGAGGCCCTCCACACCGAGCTGACCCGCCCCATGGTGCGCTTCGTCCAGGCGGGCAAGCAGTCCCTGGAGTCGTTCCTGTCCGAGCGCCAGAGCGCCCTCGCCCTGCTCCTGCAGGACCACGCGTACGAGGAGTTGAGGTCACCGGGAACCCTGGACGCCCTGCTCCGCTCGATGAACCAGAGCTTCGGGGAGATCGTGGACCTCGGCCTGGTGGACGAAAGCGGCATCCAGGTTGCCTACGCGGGGCCCCACGGCCTCCAGGGCGTGAGCTA
>DASWKP010000412.1:0-4057 GCA_036396575.1 Longimicrobiales bacterium
CATCACCCGATCCGCACCCGAGGAGCCGCCCGCCATGCCCCCGGATCTTCCCAGCGACTTCGAGCAGCAGGTCCTGCTGGCCGTCTGGCGGCTGCGGGACACGGCCTATGGCGCCTCGGTCCGGGACGAGTTGGAGGAGCGCACCGGACGGGAGGTATCCCAGGGCGCCGTTTACGTGACACTGGTTCGCCTGGAGAAGAAGGGCCTCCTGCGTTCCCGGCTATCGGAGCCGACTCCGGTCCGGGGCGGCAAGGCCAAGCGCTTCTTTCGCATCACGCCGGCGGGCACCGAAGGCGTGATGGCTCTGCGTCTCGTCATGGACCGCCTCTGGGAGGGACTTCCCGACCCCCTCGGCTCCGGGGGATGAGCCGTCGCCCTCCCGTCCTGGCACGGGCCCTCCTCGGCCTCCTGCTTCCCTCCTCCGTCAGGGACGACTTCAGAGGAGATCTGGACGAGCGCTTCCACCGGGACGCCGAGCGGCACGGGGTGCGCCCGGCCCGCCGCGCGTACTGGCGGGACGCCCTGTCGCCCACCGTCCATCGCCTCCGCCGGGAGGTGAGGGACATGCCCCTGTCCCCGGGCGCGTCGCCCGGATCCTCCCGAGGTGAAGGCATGATCAGCGGCCTGCTGTCCGACCTGAAGTTCGCGCTCCGCATGATGCGGAAGGCGCCGGCGTTCACCGCGGTGGCGGTCCTCTCTCTGGGAGTGGGCATCGGGCCCAACACGGCCATCTTCTCCCTGGTGAACGCGGTCCTCTTCCAGGAGTGGGGCGTGGGAGAGCCCGACGGCCTCGTGGACGTGTACTCCCTCACCGACGACGGACGACACTTCTACAGCTACTACAGCATCTGGGAGTTGCTGGACGAGGGCGCCGGCGACGTGTTCCAGGACGTCACCGCCTACACGATTTACCAGGGCCACATCGAGCACGAAGGGGATGGAGAGCTCGTGCTGGGCGAGATGGTCATGGGCAACTACTTCGACGTCATGCGCGTACCGGCGGCTCTGGGCAGGACCTTCCGTCCCGAGGAGGACGCGACGCCGGGCACGCATCCGGTGGTCGTGCTCTCGGATCGCTACTGGAAGGCGCGCTATGGCGCGGATCCGGCCGTGGTCGGCTCGGACATCCGCCTCAACGGCCGGCCCTACACCGTGGTCGGCGTCGCGCCGGCCGAGTTCCGGGGCCGCATCGCGCCCGGCGTCGGCACCGACTTCTGGGTGCCCCTGCGCATGTATCCCCACCTGGCCCCGGGCCAGATGAGCAATGGCAACCTCTCCATCACGGGACGCATGCGGCCCGGCGTTCCGGCGGCTCGGTCCCTCCCGGCGGTGGCCACGGTGGCCAGCCGCTTCAACGAGACCCGACCCGAGTCCCGAGGGGAGATGCGCCTGGCGGCGGTGCCTCTGGCCAGCATCCACCTGCACCCGGACATGGACCGCGCCATCGGCGCCATGGCCGCGCTCCTGTTCGTCGCGGTGGGCCTGGTGCTCTTCATCGCCTGCGCCAACCTGGCGGGCTTCCTGCTGACCCGCGCCACGGACCGGCGCAAGGAGATGGCGGTGCGGGTGGCCATGGGAGCCGGACGGGGCGCCATCGTCCGACAGCTCCTCGTGGAGGTCCTGCTGCTGGCGGCCATGGGCGGCGCCGTGGGGCTGGTTCTGGGTCAGGTGGCCATCCGCCTGCTCCTGGCGGTGGACCCTCCCGTCGACCTGCCCATCAACCTGGACATCTCGTTGAGCGGGCGCCTCCTGGTCTTCACGGGTGGGGCGTCCCTCCTGGCGGCGCTGTTCTTCGGCCTCACGCCCGCTCTGGAGTCCCTCCGCTCACCCGTGGCCGCCACCCTGCGGGATGAGAGCGCCGTGGGAGGGCGGAAAGCGTGGGCACGGAGCCTCCTGGTGGCGGGCCAGATGGCCCTCTCCACCGTCCTGCTGTTCGGGTCCGCGCTGTTCTTCCGCAGCCTCCAGAACGCCGCGGGTCAGGACGTGGGCTTCTCCACGGCTCCCGCCGCGGTCGTCACGGTCGAGACCTGGGCCAATAATTACGACGACGAGGCACAGCGGCGCTTCGTCCAGGAGATCGTGACCCGGGTGTCGTCCCTGCCGGGGGTGGACGGCGCCGCGGCGACGTGGCGGCTTCCCCTGGACCTGGGAAACATCACCACGCGCGTGGACGCGCCGGGCGTCGAGCCGCCTCCTGACGCCGACCACCACTCGCTCGAGTACACCGGCGTCACCCCCGGCTACTTCGAGGTCATGGGGATCCCGATCCTCGATGGGAGGTCGTTCACGTCGGCGGACGGCTCGGAGGATCGGCCCGTGGTCATCCTGAGCCAGGCTGCTGCGGAGCGGTTCTGGCCGGGAGAGAGCGCGGACGGCCGCACGGTCTTTCTTGGGGGCGACATGGAGAGGGAGCACACCGTGGTCGGCGTCGTGGGCGACGTGAAGCTGTGGAGCCTGACGGAGACCCCTCGCCCCTACTTCTACGTGCCCGCGCGGCAGCACTCGGCGTACGGGACCTACCACCTGGTGGCCCGGGGCAGGGCGCCCGCGCCGGAGTTGGCGGCCAGCGTGCGGGATGAGGCCCGGGCCCTGGACCCAGACATCGTCCTGTCCGACGTGGGGACGATGGCGACGCACCTGAACTACATCTTCTTCCTGCCCCGCATGGCCGCGCTGCTGCTGTCGGTACTTGGGGTGATGGCCCTGGGCCTGGCGGCGCTCGGCCTGTCCGGCATGGTGAGCTACGCCGTCGCCCGACGCACCCGGGAGGTGGGGATCCGCCTCGCCCTCGGAGCCGAGCGCCGGCGGGTGGTCGCGCTGGTCATGAGGGGCGCCGTGGTCGTCGTGGTGGCCGGAGGCGCCTGCGGGCTCGTCGCGGCCGTGGCGCTCGGGCGCCTGGCGGACCGCTTCCTTATCGGCGTAGGGGCCCTGGACCCCCTGGCGCTGGTGGCCGCCCCGCTGGCCCTGACGGCGGTGGCCGCGGTGGCCAGCTACGTGCCCGCCCGGCGCGTGAGTCGAGTGGACCCGGTTCTGGCGTTGCGGGCCGACTGAGGGCCCGCTCAGCCGAACGTGCGGGCGTTCTGCCGCGATCCGCCGATGTCAGGAGGTCGGGTCGGACAGCAGTTCGGGCCTGGGCGGCCTTCGGCGGGCGCCGAGCCGGATGGGCAGACGGCGCAGGTGGTCGGCGAGTTGGTGGCGGGGCGTGAGATCCTCGTCGATGATGCGCGCAAGCTCCTCCTCCTGCTTCCACAGGAACTCGAGGGCCCGCGCCTCCATGCTGAGCATGCGCTTCTCATAGCCCTCGGAGACGGCGATTTCCAGCGCGATGGTCCGGGTGCGCCCCATCTTCCACAGGCACTCCCTCCGCTCGATGGAGTCCAGGGCATAGTCCCCGGCCGACCCCGCCTCCTCGATGGCACGGGCCGCGTCCTTGACGGTCCTTTCGGTGGCGCCGGTGATGTTCTGGTACGCCAGACAGCGCCGCAGGACCAGCTCCGCCTCCCTTCCGTCGATGGTGTAGACGTGGGCCGGCGTCCACGGGTCGCAGCGCTGACACGGAACGCCGACCTGGAGGCGCCCGTCGGGTGACGTGAGGGGATAGACCCACCACGACATGTCGTAGCGCAACGCCCGGAGCGAGCTTTCACAGAAGGGGCATTTGACCCGGCCGTACCAGGCTGCCCAACCGAAGCGCCGCCACCGCAGGATGTCGGCGATGGGCGTGTCGTCCCACGTGATGTCGACATCCGGGTCGGCCAGGCCGATCACCTCGCCGACGAGATGCATCGCACCGAACGTATAGGCCGTGAGTCGCGACGTGGGACTGTCGAAGGAGCGCTTGCGGTTCTGGAGCTCCTTGCCGTAGCGCCACCACGCCTGCTCGGCCAGGCCGGCGTTGCCGACGCGCACAAGGAGGACATGAGGAAGCTGGAGGAGCGTGATGTTCTCCGTGTGGGCCACGGGCTTGGCGTGGTCCCGGGCGGCGCGCTCCAGCTCGTACAGGGCTTCGTGGCGGTCCTCGAGGGGCCAGAGCGTCCACCGGTGACACCGGTCGCAC
>DASWKP010000413.1:0-3893 GCA_036396575.1 Longimicrobiales bacterium
CCGGTTCGTCCGGACGTGAGTCCCCACGTGTCGGCGGTCCGGCACCACGTCGAGGCCGCCGGTCCCGCGCATGGGCCCAGGATCGGCCTCCTGACCCTCGGCTGTGACAAGAACACGGTGGACTCGGAGCGGATGATGGCGGCGCTGGTGGGCCACGGGGCCCGGGTGACCGGGGAGCTGGACGACGCCCAGGTGGTCATCATCAACACGTGCGGCTTCATTGAGGCTGCCAAGGAGCAGTCGATCGAGGCCATCCTGGAGGCGTGCGATCTCAAGGCCCGGGGGAAGCTCCAGGCGGTGGTGGCGGTGGGGTGCCTGGTCCAACGCTACAGGGAGGAGCTGCGGGCGGAGATCCCCGAGGTTGACCTGTTCATGGGGCTCACGGAGCTGGCGGGCCTCGTGCCCGAGCTGCGGGGCCGCGGGCTGCTGCCCGAGCCCGAGGCCGTGCCCACCATGGAGCGCCCCCTCCGGCTGCTCACCGGTGAGACGCCCCACACTTCGTTCCTCAAGATCAGCGAGGGGTGCGACCACACCTGCGCCTTCTGCGCCATCCCCCTCATGCGCGGGCTGCACCGGTCCGCGCCCCTGGCCGAGCTGGTGGCGGAGGCGCGTGGGTTGGGCGCGGCCGGGGTCAAGGAGATCAACGTCATCAGCCAGGACACCACCTGGTATGGCAGGGATCTGAGGCGAAAGGACCGCTCGGCACCGCTCCTGCCGGACCTGCTGCGGGCGCTCCTGGACGAGACCGACGTCCCCTGGTACCGCCTGTTCTACATGTATCCTTCGGGCATCGACCGGGCTCTGGTGGAGCTCATGGCGGACAGCGCCGCGCGGACCTCGGGGCCCCGCCTGCTGCCGTACCTGGACATGCCCCTCCAACACGGGAGCGACCGGATCCTCGAAGCCATGCGACGTCCCGAGCGGCGGAAGACCATCCTGGAGCGAGTGGCGTGGCTCCGGGACGCCATCCCGGACCTGGTCCTGCGCACGACCGTCATCGTGGGCTTTCCGGGGGAGACCGACGCGGACTTCGAGCAGTTGGTCGACCTGCTGGAGGAAATCCGCTTCGACCGGGTCGGGGCGTTCACGTACTCGGTGGAGGAGGGCACCCGGGCCGCGGACCTTCCGGACCGCGTGCCAGCGTCCCTGCAGGGGCACCGCCTCGAGGAGCTGATGGACGCGCAGCGCTCCATCTCCTTCGAGCGGAACTCGGATCGGATCGGGAGCACGGGCGAGCTGCTGGTCGACCGGCCGCTGGACGGGGAGGACGCCGATCCCGACTACGTGGCCGTGGGTCGCACGGAGGGGCAGGCGCTGGACGTGGACGGCGTCACGCATCTCCTGGCTGGCCCGGAGGGGGAGGAGGTACCGGCGCCGGGCAGCCTGGTCACGGTGGAGGTCGTGGACGCCCTGGAGTACGACCTCATCGGCAGGGTCGTCCCATGACGACGGAGGGGGTCGGGCCGCCGCGCGCCGTGGACGCTCCCGCCGACCTGTGGCGGCGGGCCGGTCGGGTGATCCCTGGTGGCGTGAACTCCCCGGTGCGCTCGTTCCGCTCGGTGGGCTCCACGCCTTTCTTCGTCGAGCGCGGCGAAGGGGCGTATCTCGTCGACACCCGTGGCAATCGCTACCTGGACTACGTCCTGTCCTGGGGTCCGCTCATCCTCGGTCACGCGCCGGCTCCGGTGGTGGAAGCCGTGCGGGATCAGCTCGCCCGGGGGACGAGCTACGGCGCCCCCACGGAGGCCGAGGTGGAGCTGGCGGAACGACTGGTGCGCTTGGTGCCGGGGATCGACATGGTCCGCCTGGTCAACAGCGGCACCGAAGCGACCATGAGCGCCCTCCGGGTGGCCCGGGCGGCCACGGGGCGGGACCGCTTCGTCAAGTTCAGCGGGTGCTACCATGGACACGCCGATCCCTTCCTGGTGGCCGCCGGCAGCGGCGTGGCGACCCTGGGCCTACCCAACTCGCCGGGCGTGCCTCGGGCGGCGGTGGGCCACACGCACGTAGCTCCTTTCAACGATCTGGACGCGGTCACAGCCGTGTTCGCCGAGCACGGCGACGAGCTCGCGGCGGTCATCGTGGAGCCGGTCATCGGCAATGCCGGGCTCATCGAGCCCGTAGAGGGCTTCCTGCCCGGGCTGCGCGACATCACCTCGGAGGCCGGCGCGCTGCTCATCTTCGACGAAGTCATGACGGGGTTCCGCGTCGCCCTGGGTGGCGCTCAGGCCCGCTATGGCATCCGGCCCGACCTGACCTGCCTGGGCAAGGTCATCGGTGGCGGGCTGCCCGTGGGGGCTTTCGGTGGGCGACGGGACCTCATGGAGCGGGTGGCGCCGGTGGGCCCCGTGTACCAGGCGGGCACCCTGTCCGGCAACCCGCTGGCCACGGCGGCGGGCAATGCCCAACTGGCGTGGTTGGAGGCGCACGAACCCTACGCGGACATGGAGGTCCGGGGGCGCCGCCTCGTGGAGGGCGTGGTGGATGCCCTGATCGATGCCGGGATCCCGGCGTGCGGCGGCGCCGTGGGCTCCATGTTCGGGATCTTCTTCCGGGAGGGACCGGTGCGTTCCTTCGAGGAGGCGGCGCGGGCCGATACCGGGGCCTTCGCGCGCTTCCATCGGGCCGCCCTGGAGCGGGGCGTGTTCTTCGCGCCGTCTCCGTTCGAGGCCGGTTTCCTGTCCACGGAGCATGGAGACGAGGAGATCGAGTGGACGCTGGACGTGGCCAGGGAGGCCGCGCGGGAGGCCGCCCGGGGATAGGGCGGGCAAGGGACGATATGACAGGGGGGCGAACATGAGCGGAAGGCGGAGCTTGATCGGTGGCATCGGGGCGCTGTGCGCCTTCGCCGCGGCCTGGGGCACGACGCCCGCCTTGGCGCAGGATCTGGCCGACTTCGACTACGAGAACCTCTCCTTCCGGGGGGTCGCGCTGCACGGGGGCCATCTGGTCCCGAGCCGGGTCGAGGAGACCTGGTCCATGGGTGTGCGCGCGGACCTGGGCTACCTGGGGCCCGGCCTCAGGATCGTGCCGCACCTCACGTACTGGTCGTCGGACTTCAAGCGGCGGGAGGTCCGGGAGCTCGAGCGCAGCGTCGAGGACCTCATCGACCGCGAGAATCCGGGGGACGCGCCGCACAACGTCGACCTGGGGACCATCTCGTGGTCGGACCTCGCACTCGGCCTGGACGCCCACGTGGTGTGGGCCGTGCCCTTCGACTTCCTGGGGTACGCCGGACTCGGCGCCGCCGTCCACTTCCTGAACGGGGACGGGGAGTCCATCGCCGGGACCTTCGTGGAGGACCTCCTGGACGCGGCCGACGCGGGCATCAACGTCCACGCCGGCTTGGAGTATCCGTGGGACGGCTTTCGTCTGTTCACCGAGGCCCGCTTCGAGCTCATACAGGATCTGCGCTACCTGGAATTCCGCATCGGAGGCCAGTTCATGACGGGGCGCGACGCGCCCGGGGAGCGGGACCGTTGACGATCCGGAGATCGGGCCCGTGAACGGGGCCAAGGAAGATCGCATCCGGGTGGCGGTGCTGGGGACCGGCGCCATCAGCCAGGTGGTGCACCTCCCCATCCTCTGCGAGCGCGAAGACGTGGAGGTCGTGGGCGTGTCCGACGAGGACGTGCACAAGGCCCGGAGCATCGCCGATCGCTTCGATGTGCCCAGGGTGCTGGACGACAGCGAGCTCCTGGCCGCGCCGGACGTGGAGGCGGTGGTCATCTGCACGCCCAACCACCTTCACGAGCGCCTGGCCGTGGAGGCCCTCGACCGGGGGAAGCACGTCCTGGTCGAGCGCCCCCTCGCTCTCGACGCCGCCGGGGCGCGCACGGTGCTCGCGGCGGCGGAGGCCGCCGACCGGCACATCCATGTGGGCATGTACCACC
>DASWKP010000414.1:0-5264 GCA_036396575.1 Longimicrobiales bacterium
TGGGGGCGGCGGGGGATCTCTTCACGACCCGGTCGGTGGAGAAGGGACTCAAGCGCCTGTTCGCGTTTCGTCACGCCCGGCTGAGAAACGACCTGGCTCTACACGCGAGGTTCTCCGGCGCTGCTCCGCTGACCGTGGCCATCAGCGGAGCCGGCGGAATGATCGGCACCTCGCTCACGCACTTCCTCACCACGGGCGGCCATCGGGTCATCCCTATGGTCCGGGACCCGGCTCTCGTCCGCGATGGGGCCGTGTTGTGGAGCTGGCGGCGCGACGAGATCGACAGAGACGCTTTGGCGGTCGCCGACGCGGTGGTCCACCTGGCGGGAGAGACCCTGTTCGGACTCCGCTGGACTGCGGACAAGAAGCGGGCGATCCGCGACAGCCGGGTGAAGGGCACCGAGCTCGTGGCCCGCACCATGGCCGGGCTCCACTCCGGGCCGTCCGTCCTGGTGAGCGCGTCGGCGGTGGGGTACTACGGAGGCCGGGGGGATGAGATCGTCACGGAGGCGAGCGGCGTGGGCCGTGGGTTCCTGGCGGACGTATGCGAGGCCTGGGAGGAAGCCACGTCGCGTGCGGAGCGCTCGGGGGTCCGTGTAGTGCGGATCCGCAACGGCCTGTCGCTGAGCGCCAGCGGCGGGGCGCTGGAGCACTTGCTGCTGCCGTTCAAGATGGGCCTCGGCGGGCGGCTGGGGAGCGGACGCCAGTACATTCCCTGGGTGGACGTCGACGACACCGTCGGGATCCTCCACCACGCCCTCACGACCCGGAGTGTGGCCGGGGTTCTGAACGCGGCGTCCCCCAACCCCGTGCCCCAGGCCACCTTCGCCGGGACGCTTGGCCGCGTCCTGAACCGGCCCACGGTGCTCCCGGTTCCGGACCTCGCGATCCGCTCCCTCTTCGGAGAGATGGGCCGGGAGCTTTTCCTCAAGGGTCAGCGGGTGAAGCCCGAGCGCACCATGGCCTCGGGTTATCCGTTCCTGTGGGAAGGACTCGAGGAGTCCCTCCGGCACCAGCTCGGCCGGCCGGACCGAGATTCCGGGGGCTCCTAGGAATCCTGGACGATCTGCCCCTCCCCGTCCAGAACGGGGTAGGGGGCCCCCCGGGCGCCGCAGTCGCCGGCCAGTCGGGGATAGGCCCACTCGAAGGCCAGGCGCGCGCGTAGCTCGGGCGAAAGGCGAGGGGCGTCGTACAGGCCGGCTGCGGAGCGCTGGCGGAACGCCTCGAAGAGGAGGAGGGACGCGGCCACCGAGACGTTCAGGGAGCGCGCCATCCCCACCATCGGGATGGAGACCAGCCGATCCACTGATGCCCTGGCCTCCTCCGACAGGCCGTGCAACTCGGTCCCCATGAGGAGGCAGGTGGGCTCGGTGAAGTCCCACTCCCGGTAGTCCACGGCCCCGTCGCCGGGGTGCGCCGCCAGGACCGAGAAGCCATCTCCCTCGAGGACACCCAAGGCGTCGGCAAGCGTGCCGTGGCGCCGGACCCGGACCCACTTGTTCGTTCCGGCGGAGGAGGCGCGGTGCAGGTCCAACCCCGCCTCCGGGGGCACGACATGGGCCTCCAGGACGCCCACCGCGTCGCAGTTCCGCAGGATCGCCGAGAAATTATGGGATTTGCCCACGCGCTCCATGAGCACGGTCAGGTCGGGCTGGCGGCGGTCCAGGACGCGCAGGATGCGGGCGTAGCGCTCGGGGGTCAAAAGTCGGCCTCGTGGGCGGGCGGCGGTGAGGTGCGTCGGATGTGCCTGGTACCGGATGGACCCGCGTGGGATCCGGGGGTCGGTCACGCCGTTGCTTGCCCCGACGGATGTCCTTCGTCCATGTTCAGGCCCATGACGCAGATCGAATCCCTCGGGGCTCTCGTGACCCGGATCCTCGACCTCATCGACGAGGGCCCCGCGGATGGGGGCTTCGAAGCGCCCATCCAACGGGGCTCCGCCTCGGGCTCGGTGGCGGTAGTGGCGGACCCGCACGAGATGGGGAACAGGCTCCTGAGAGTTTCCCTGATCATCATGAAGGCGCCCGAGGATCGGCGCGTGGAGTTCTACGAGGAGCTACTCAAGCTGAACCATCGCTTCATGGGCCGCGCGGCGTTCTCGGTCAACGCGGCCGGGGTGGTCTTCCTGACCGCGGCGAGGCCCGTTGGGGACCTCGACCCGGGCGAGGTCATCGACCTCATCCTCTGGACCACTGAGCAGGCCGATGAGATCGACGACCTTCTCCTGACGGAGTACGGCTACGACAACGCGGTCTGAAGGCGGCGAGCGAGACGGATTGCCCAGGGCGGAACGCCGGGCGGTGGCCAGGATCGGCTTCTACTATCTGCTGGTGGCGACCGCCATGGTCGTCCTGGTCTGGCAGGTGCCGTGGGCCGCCGCCGCCTTCACGGCGGAACGGCTGGGCCAACTGGGACAGGCGGGCGTCGACCGGGAGATCGTCACGACCCTGGGCGGCGGTCAACAGGTCGCCGATGTCGCGACCCACTTCGCCGGGTGGAGGGGCATCGCGGTCGCGACGATATCGATGCTGAGCGCGCTCATCATCATGCTCCCGGTGGCGTGGACCTATGTCGTCATCAAGCGCAGGGGAGGGTACGACCAGTCCGTCGTCCATACGCTGCTGATCCTGCCGTTGGCGGTGACGGGCATCGTCATCATCGTCCAGAACAGCCTCGCCCTGGCGTTCAGCCTGGCCGGGATCGTGGCCGCGGTACGCTTTCGCACGACCCTGGAGGACACCAAGGACGCCGTATACGTCTTTCTGGCCATCGGGGTGGGCCTGGCCTGCGGGGTGCAGGCCGTGGGGATCGCCCTCGCGTTGTCCGTGGTGTTCGATGCCGTGAACCTGGTCCTTTGGCGCCTCAACTTCGGCAACCTGTACGCCGATCAGTTCGGACGCACCGGAGCTCTGGGTCTGGGCGACATCCTGGCTGGACCGGAGTCGGCACCGGCCTCGCTGACGATCGGTGACCGGGCCCTCATGTCGGCCCTGAGCCCTCGGGATCTCGGGGCGGCCGCCGCCACCGTGGCTCGCATGGAGAAACACCTCGAGGCGGAGTCGGATGAGCACAAGGAGCGGAAAAGGTACGCGGTTCTGCTGGTTTATTCCGATCGAGTGGGGGAGGCACAGGAGATCGTGGAGCCGGAGGTCGCGGAGCGGAGCATCCGGTGGCGCCTGGCCGAGATCCTTCCCCACAACGGAGGCGTCTTCATCCTGGAGTATCTGGTCCGTATGAAAGACGGGATTCCCGCCGGGGCGCTGCTCGACGCCATCCGGCGCTCGGGCGGGACCCGCATCCAGGCGGCCGAGTTCCGGTCCCTGGAAGGCCTGCGAAAGAAGTAGAACCCCGACCGAGGAGGTCGCGCATGACTTGGCTCGATCCGTTCGTCCGCCGGCTGGGCATCCCAAGCCTGCTGCTGTGCGCCCTGGTGGCGGCGGCGCCGGTGAGTGCTCAGGACGAGGAGGAGGAGGACACCCCCACCGGTCCTCCCGTCCTCTTCGACAGCCACGACGTCATTGAACTCACCATGGAGGCGGACTTCCGTGGCCTGAAGGGCGACCGGAGCCAGGAGGAAGAGGAGCGGCCGGGAATCGTGCGCGTCAGGAACGGCGATGGCACCGAGGTCGAGCTGGAGATCCAGGTCCGCACGCGCGGCAACTTCCGCCTCCGGAGAGGCACCTGCGAGTTTCCACCCCTCCGGCTCAACTTCAAGAAGCGGCAGGTGGAGGGCACCGTCTTCCAGGGGCAGGACAGGATCAAGCTCGTGGACCACTGTCGGGACCGGGACGACTACGAGCAGCGGGTGATCAAGGAGTACCTCATCTACCGGATGTACGGGCTGTTCACCGACGTCAGCTTTCAGGTGCGCCCGGCCCGCATTACGTACGTGGACACGTCCGGCGGCGACGAGCCCGTAACCCGCTTTGCGTTCTTCCTGGAGCACGAGGACAACCTGGGCGAGCGCCTCGGCGGGATGATGCTGGATGTGCCCCAGGTGTCGCCGGACGCCTACGACGGGCACTTCGCGGCGCGCCTGGCCGTGTTCCAGTTCATGATCGGCAACACGGACTGGTCGATGGTGCAGTTCCACAACGTCAACCTGATCCGGCACGCCGACGGGCGTCACCTCCCCGTGCCGTACGACATGGACTGGTCGGGGTTGGTGAACGCTCCCTACGCACGGCCCGACGCGAGCCTGGGCATACGCCGCGTCACCGACCGCGTTTACCGCGGATTCTGCCGCCCGGACGTGGACTTCCCGGCCATCTACCAGGAATTCGTCCAGCGTCGCGACGCGATCTTCGGCCTGTTGAACGAGACGGGCCTTTTGGCCCCGGACGTGCGGGCGGACGCCGCGAAATATCTCGACCAGTTCTTCGAGGTCATCGGGTCCGAGCGGAGGGCGAGGCGGGAGATCGAGTCGGCATGCCGGGCGGCTAACTGACCGCCGACCTGCGTGGCTTCACTTCCCTGAGGACCTCCAGGAACGCGACCGCGCTGGAGGGCACAGCCCGGCGGGCTGACAGGACGGCCCACCAGGTGCGGTGGAGGCCGTCGGGGCCGATGCGCACCGCCTTCAGGCGCCCCGTGGACAGGTAGGGCCAGGCCACCCACGACGCCATGGCGCTCACGGCGGGTCCCGCCCGCACCAGCTCCAGGATGGCCTCGGTCACAGGGACGTCGGTTACGTCCCGGGGGGTCACGCCCGCGGGGCCCAGGGCGAGGTTGAAGAGGTCACTTCGGCTCCGGTCGAAGACCACCACCGACTGGTCGGCAAAGTCCTGCGGGTCGAGATAGGCCCGGTCGGCGAACGGGTGGCCGGGACGGACCACTGCCACGATCTCGTCGTCGAACAGCTCGTGCGGCTCGAAGGCGCTCCCCTCGGGAGGCACTGTGGTGAGGGCCAGGTCCAGGGCGCCCCGATCCAGCTCCTCGAAGGGGCGGCGGCTCGGGTCCACGTTCAACTCCACCCGCACGTGTCCGTGGCGGGACCGGAGCGTTTGGATGACCGCGGGCAGCCAGTGGTAGTTGGTGAAGCAGGCGCTGCTCACCCGGAGGGTCTGCCCGTCGCCCGCCGCCACCGCTCGCACTTCCCGCTCCAATCTGTCCAGGTCCTGGAGGAGGGCCCGCGCCCGCTCCACGAGGATCTCCCCCGCGGGGGTGGGTGACAGCCCGGCGGGTCCACGGTGGAAGAGGGAGGTCCGGAGGGCAGCCTCCAGCTTGCCCAGGTGATAGCTCACGCCGGGCTGGGAGATGCGCAG
>DASWKP010000415.1:0-11204 GCA_036396575.1 Longimicrobiales bacterium
CACGTACGACGAGTCCACGGGTGAGTTCATCCACGGCGTGGTCCTGTCCCTGAGCGTCTTTACGGCCGAGAACTACGCCGAAGGCTCGAACTCCGGGCAGTATTGCGAGACCACCAAGGCGGGCAGGGGGTGCATCTATCTGACGGGGGGCATCATCCAGGACACCCGGGGCGCGGTGGGGCTGACGAACGGCACCGGATATAGCAAGCGCTATTCGTACGACAAGTGCGCCGCCACTCAGCCTCCTCCGTACTTCCCCACGACCGGTGTCTTCGCAAAGGGCCAATACTATCAGGTCGACCCTGCGGGCTTCGACATCGGCGCCTATTTCCAACTGATCGCTCCCGGCTCCTGAAGTCCCCTTGGCTGAGGAGCGGCGTAAGCGCGACAGCGGCACCGTGAGCCAGGAGGGGGGCCGGCGGGAGTTTCTCCGGCGGATGGCCCGGGGCGCGGCCTACGCTGCCCCCGTGATCATGACGCTGGCCGCTCCTGACGCCCTGCTGGGGCAAGCCAACAACCTCGCCAGCGACAAGGGCGGGATGGGGATGGGAATGGGCATGGGAATGGGCATGGGGATGGGCGTGGAACCCGTTCAGGCCCCGAGCCCGGCCGATCACCCCGCGCCCTGGGACGTGCTGCCTACCCCTCCCCCACGTTCCAACTTCTCCGGCGGCGAGGACGGCGACGCCCCTCTGTGACGGCGCGGTCGGTCACGCCGCCGCCCTCCGGGAAAACCACAGGCCCCCCAGGAGGAGCACGACGAGCATGCTGCCCGCTCCCAGGGCCAGCATCGGCTGCGTGGCCACGATGATGGCGATGAGGAAGACGTAGAGGACCAGGGTCAACACCGGGAGCCAGGGGTACCCGGGCACCTTGAAGGGGCGCTCGAGGTGGGCGTGACTGGAGCGCAGGCGGAGGACGGCCGACAGGACCAGGGTGTCGACCGTGATCGCGATGAGCATCATGAAGCGGATGAGGAACTCGAAGGCCCCGGTCAGGGCCAGCCCCAGGATCACGGCGGAGATGAACAGGAGCGCCGGGATGGGCGTGCCTCTGTCGCCCACCTGAGTGAACGCCCGGGGGGCCAGCCCTTCCCTCGCCAGTGCGTAGGCCACACGCGGCAGGCCCATGAAGTTGACGTTCAGGCTGCTGATGAGGATGAGAAGGCTGGCCACCAGAACCACCGTTCCCGCCGCGTCGCCGAAGACCGCCGCGATGGCGTCCTGAGCCACCAGCTCCGAGCCCGCCATCTCCTCGGGGGTGAGTGCCATCAGGAAGGCCACGTTGACGATCAGGTAGATCACGCCCACCGCCGCGGCGCCTCCCAGGAGGATGCGGGGCATGGCCCGACCCGGATCCACGGTCTCCTCGCTGAGCTTGGCGGCGTCCTCCCACCCGTAGTACGCGAAGGACACGGATTGGTAGGCCAGCGCGAAGGCCAGAAGCGCCCCTCCCGAGCCCTCCAACGCCGCCCCCATGTCTCCCGTACCGGCCGCGCTGAAGCCCGCGGCGTCACCGGCCCAGATGGCCGCCCCGGCCAGCCCCACGATGACCAGCACCTTCAGGACGGTGGTCACGTTCTGGAACGTCTTGCCTACCTCGATCCCGCCCAGGTGCAGGGCCGCGTACGCGAAGATGACGATGGCCGCCAGCAGGCGGATGTTGCCCCAGCCGGTGAGCAGCACGAAATACTCGGCGATGACCACGGCTTTGGAGGCCCCGGAGAAGCCCCGGGTCACGAAGACCTCGGACCACCCCGTCACGAACCCCGCCACGGGCCCGTAGGCTTCGCGGGCGTAGACGTACTTCCCGCCCGCATGGGGCAGGGCCGCCGCCATCTCGGCGATGACCACCGTGCTCAGCACGGCCATGACGCCCCCGAAGAGCCAAACAGCCAGGATGACCCAGGTGTTGCCCAGGTAGCCGGCGATGAGCCCCGGCGTGCGGAGGATCCCGGCGCCCACGACGATCCCGACGGTGACCGCGAGGCCATCCCGGATGCGCAGGACTCGGAGGAGGCTGTGATGTCCACTCATGAGGGCCATGCTGCGCACTGAACGCCCGGAAGCGCAAGGCGAGAGGATGACGCGCGCCAAGGCGTCTCGGTTCGCGGAGAGGGGGAGAGGCCGCCATCGTCCTCATCGACTGGATCCTGCGGTGCACGGTGCCAGCCGCCATCGCCCCACCTCCACGCCCAGCCCGTCCAGGGGCACGCGCCGGAGGGGCTCCCCCACGGCCCGACGGTAGAAGGGCGAGTCGAGCGCCACGGCCGCCGGGCCCGCGTCGCTGACCACCACGAGCTCGTCGAGGTCGCACGGGTTCCGCTCCCGCTCCACCCGGTCCATGCCAACCAGGTACGGGATCTCCATGCCGGCGGCGAGCGCGTAGAACGCCACGGGAGCGTCGTCCCAGGTTGCGGGCACCACCAGGGCGCTCCGGCTCAGGTCGCCCAGGCCGAACAGGCGGGTGGCGCCCTCCCGGACGTGGTGGTGGTCCATCGGCACGAAGCCCGGCGAGCCGCCCAACGTCGACAGAGGCAGCCCGACGGCGGCGGCGCCGGCCAGCGCCGTGACCAGCGCCGCCCGTCGCGGACCGGAGCGGGCCACCCGGTCGGCGAGGACACCGGCGCCTCGGGCCCACAGGAGAAAGAAGACGAACCCCGCCGGGGCCAGGACTCGGATGGGCAGCCAGATGTGGGCGAAGGCGGCCACGGGAAAGGAGCACGCCACGAGTAGCACCGCGAAGAACGCGAGCTCGCGATGCTCCCGAACGGCGGCGACGAGGCCAAGCGCGATCAGGGCCACGGAGGCCACCACGGCCGAGGTGCCCGGTCCGCGGAAGAGCTCCTCCCGGACGAGCTCGATCCAATAGGCGCCCGTCCTCGGCGCAATGACGCTCCACGGCGCCCCGAACCGGCTGGCGATGCCGACAACTCCCGACGTCCCCCGCGTCAGCCACACGGGCAGGAACGCGAGGGCGGCGAGCGCTCCAACCGCCCCGAGCCAGGTCGTTACGAAGGCCCCCGGTCCGGCTTCACCCGATCCCCGTCGACGGCGGAGCGCCCAGCCGGCCACGGAGAGGACCGCCAGCGGCACGAAGAACACCAGCATACTGCGCACGGCCGCCGCGCCCAGCACCGTCAACGCCGCCGCCCACAGGGCGCAGGAACGCGCCTGGCGGACGGGTAGGCCTCCCCGGAGTCCACGGGCGACGAGGACGAAGATCAGGGGCACGAGGGCAGCCTGGTATATGTAGCCCCGGCCGTTCACGGAGTAGTGCACCCACAAAGGCGACACCGCCGCCAGCGCCGCGGCCAACACCGCCTCGCGCTCCCGACCGAAGGTCCATCGCGCCGCCGCGTAGACTGCCCACACGGCCAGGATTCCCGCCACCAGCACCGGGGCCCGGAAGGAGACGATGCTCCAGCCCATCACGCGGACCGAGAACCAGGAGAGAAGGGAATGGAGCACGTGGTTGGGGTTGCCACCGCTCCCCCCGATGGCGTAGAGCAGGTCGTTGGACGTGTAGTAGACCGCGTTGGCGGCCTCGTCCCAACGGATGGGCTCGCCGACGAAGAGGAGCCGGAGGAGGAGGCCCAGGGCGAGCAAGGCGGCGAAGGCCCACCCGCGGGCTCGGTCCTCGGGCCAGGCGTACCGACGGGCGGCCCGGAGCGGGTAGAGTGGATCGAATCCGATGTTCACGTCGGGTGGGGCTCCGGTTGCGCGGGTGTCCGCCGGTTCGGCCGGCAACCAACCTACACCCGACGGAGTACGCGGGCATCCCGGATATCGATAGTTGCCGCCGCTGGCGCGGGCCCCCATCTTGACGATGCCCTCTCGCCCTCCCCCCCGGACGATTGCCCACGCCCTGATGTCCGCCGGCCCCACTTTCGATGCCCTCAGCCTGGACGACGTGGCGTCGCTTCCGGACACCGATCCGCGCGTGACCACGATCTCCGTCGTGATCCCCGTGGGTCCCGAGGCGCCTGGGCTTCGCTCCTGCCTGGAGAGCCTCCTCGAGGTCATGCCCGCGCCGCTGGAGATCGTCGTGGTGCTGGACGGCTCCTCGGAGGCCAACGCGGCCACGGTCCGTGACGCCGGCCTCGACCCCGTGACGCTGGAGCGCTCACTGGGCCCGGCCGGGGCCCGCAACGCCGGGGCCCGCCGAGCCCGGGGCGATCTGCTGTTCTTCCTGGACGCGGACGTCACGGTCCCCCCGGACATCGTGTCTGGCGTGTTACGGGTGTTCGAGGACGACCGGGGTCTCACGGCCCTGATCGGCTCGTACGACGACCAGCCCGGAGACCCCGCATTCCTGTCCCAGTATCGCAACCTCCTCCACCATTTCGTCCACCAGAACTCCCCACCGGAAGGGTTCACGTTCTGGGGGGCCTGCGGCGTCATTCGCCGGGAGGCCTTCCTGGAGGCGGGCGGATTCGACGAGACCTACGTGCGTCCCTCCGTGGAGGACATCGAGCTGGGTTATCGACTCCGGCGGGCGGGCCACCGCATCCGACTGGTCCACGGCCTCCAGGTGAAGCACTGGAAGCGCTGGGGCTCTCTGGACCTGCTGCGGACCGACGTGGCCTGCAGGGGCGTGCCCTGGACCCGCCTGATCCTCCGCCACCGACGACTGGACGCGGGCCTCAACCTGGCTCCGGGCCATCGCCTGAGCGCCGCTCTCGGGTTCGGGCTGGTCCTGGCCGTGGCGCTGTCCTTCACGGCTCCGGCGGCGAGCCTATGGGCCGCGGGAGTCATGGCGGTGGCCCTGACCGGCTTGAACGTGCCCTTCTACCGTTTCCTGAAGGAACGCCGAGGTCCGAGCTTCGCCCTGAGGGCCATCCCCCTGCACTGGGTGTTCCACGCGTGCGCGGGGGTGGCGGCCGTGGCCGGAATCCTGTCTCACGTTCTGCCCGGGGTCCGCGTCCTGTCGGCTCCCGCGTCCGTGGTGGACTATTCCTGATCCCGGTGCATGGTGAGGGCCGCCTGAAGCTGACGAGTGTTCTTCCGGCTCCGGCTCCAGGGCAGCCCGCACAGCATACCCCCATCCACGACCAGGGCGTGCCCGGTCACGAACCCGCTGTCATCCCCGGCCAGCCATAGCACGGCCTCGGCCACGTCTTCGGGCCGCCCCGCTCTTTGAAGGGGCTGAACCTGGGAGAACACGGAGTCGAGCTTTGCCGCCGACCGCTCCAATGGCTCTCCCTCCAGTCCGAAAGACCGGCCGTAGATGGGTGTGGGGATGAGCCCGGGGCAGACGCAGTTGACCCGGACTCCCTTCTCACCCAGCTCCGCGGCCACCGTGCGCGTGAGGTGGATCACGGCTGCCTTGGCCGCTCCGTAGAAGTGGGAGCCAAGGCCGGCGATCATGCCGGCGACGCTCCCCATGTTGACGATGCTGCCCCGCCCCCGAGGGCACATGGCCCGCGCCGCGTACTTCATCCCCAGCGCCGTGCCCCGCAGGTGGACGGCGACGATCCGGTCCAGCTCGTCCACGGAGGCTTCGGCGATGTCCGCGTCGCGACCGCCGACGCCGGCGTTGTTGAACATGCAGTCGAGACGGCCGTGGCTTTCGACGGCGTGCTCCACGAGTCGCGCGACGTCCTCCTCGCGGGACACGTCCGCGCGCACGAACTCGGCGCGACCGCCCAGCTCCTCCTCCAGCGCCCGGCCGCGAGCATCCTCCAGGTCACAGAACACGACCCGGGCCCCCTCCTGAGCGAAGAGCCGGACCGTGGCGGCTCCGATCCCGCTGGCGCCTCCCGTCACGACCGCGACCTGCCCGCCCATCCCGCTCATGGTCTCACCCCGCCCGCGAGGATCCGCTTCGCCAGCTCCCGCGGCGTCCCGTCCGAGGGCCCGAACGGCCGCAGGCGGAAACGGTAGCGGTACGGCTGGTAGGGCAGGGAGTACCTCTCCAGCGCCGTGGGCCCCCACGAGTTGATGCCGCCGACGCCCATCTGCCGGTAGTCCACGTGGAGGGTGACGAGGTCCCGCTCGACGAGCTGGCCCGAATGGCGGCCGGCCTTTTCCTCCCCTGGGTCGAGGTCGTCCATCGTGAAGTGCAGGGCGCTCCCGCTGAAGGTGGGATCTCCCATGACGAGAAGGCCGGCGCCGCCGTCGTCGGTGAGGGCCATCCAGCGCACGTCGGTCTTGTTGCCGGTCTCTTGAGGGCGGACGTAGGGGTGGAGCTGCTCGGACACCGTGGACCGCCAGTGCCGCACCCGGGCACCCGCCTTCCGGTCCCAGTACGACTCGTGAGGCCCCGGTCCGAACCAGGAGATGGATGACAGCTCCCGGGGCAGGACCATCGCCATGCCGAAGCGCGGCATGCGGGGGAGGTCGGGCTCGCCCGGCGTGAACGCGTTCTCCACCGTGATGTCGCCGTTGCCCAGGATGCGGTAGGTCGTGGCGTACCCGGACGCGCCCGCCGGCACGGTACCCGACACGCGGATGAGGACCTCGGACGCGCCGAGGCGCTCCACTTCCACGGCGTCCGGCCGGAATCCCGGACCTGCCCCCTTCCACACTCCGAGACGTGTCTGCCAGCCTCCCCCGAAGTCGTTGTCGTTGGGAGGCCGCCAGAAGTTGGGCTCCGGCCCGGACAGGAGCAGCTCGCGACCGTCGAAGACCCAGGAGGCGATCCGGCCGGAGGCCCGATCCAACCGGAGCTCGAAGCGCCGCCCGGTCACGACGACCTCCTCGCCCGTCTCCGAGAGGACCAGGTCGGGGACGTCCAGGTCCGGGACGTCCGGGACGTCCGAGACGATCGGCGCTCCCGGCCAGGCGACCTGTTCCCAGGCCACCTCGTGCCCCCGCGTCAGGAGGCCCTGGTCCACCCGCTGGCGAAAGCTCAGCTCAAGGTGGTACTCGGACCCGGGGTTCGGAGTCACGGCGGCCAGCGGAAGCGTCACGGCGCGCCTGGCGCCGGGTGGCACCTCCAGGTCGACCAGGTTACCGCCCAGCACCTCCTCTCCGTCCTCGAGGAGGGTCCACGCCAGGGTCAGGTGGGACAGGTCGCGATAGAGGTAACGGTTCTCCACCTCGACCACGCCCGCGGCCACGTCCACGTCGTGGACCCGAACCGGCTGGTAGACCTTTTTCACCTCCCAGTACGAGGGGTTGGGCGTGCGGTCCGGGAGAACGATGCCGTTGGCCAGGAAGTTGCCGTCGTTTCGGACGCTGTCGGGCTCGAAGTCTCCCCCGTAGGCCCAGAAGTCCCGCCCCTCGGCGTCGGTCTTCAGCACGCCCTGGTCCACCCAGTCCCAGATGAATCCACCCTGGAGCTTCGGGTAGCGATCGATGATCTCCCAGTAGTCGGTGAAGTTGCCGAGGCTGTTGCCCATGGCGTGCGCGTACTCGCACATGATCAACGGCCTGGGGTCGTCGCCTTCGGCATAGTCGATGAGGTGCTGGAACCCTGCGTACATGGGCACGTACAGATCCGTGTTGGGCTCCCGCTGGGAGCGCTCGTACTGCACCGGCCTCGTGGGATCGCGTCCCTTGGTCCAGCCGTAGGTGGCATAGAAGTTGACGCCGTTGCCGCCCTCATTGCCGAGGGACCACACGATCACCGAGGGATGGTTCTTGTCCCGCTCCACCATGCGCCGGGTGCGGGCCAGGTGCGCCGCCATCCAGTCGGGGTCGTTGCCCAGGGTCTCGTCGGGCCGGTAGCCCATGCCGTGGGACTCGACGTTGGCCTCATCCACCACCCAGAAGCCGTATTCGTCCGCCAGCTCGTAGAAGCGGGGATGGTGGGGGTAGTGGGACGTGCGGATGGCGTTGATGCCCGCCTCCTTCATGAGGCGCAGGTCCTGAAGCGTTCGCTCCTCGCTCACGACGTGCATGGTCACGGGGTCGTGCTCGTGCCGGTTGACCCCCTTGATGACGATGGGCACGCCGTTGACCCGGAGCTGCCCGGCTGAGATTTCCACGGTGCGAAACCCCACCCGGATGGAGGTGGCCTCGAGGACGTCACCCGACGCGTCCCGATGCGTCACGAGCAGCGTGTACAGGGCGGGCGTCTCGGCGGTCCAGGGTCGGACGCCGGGGATCCGGCGCTGGAGGCGCACTCGGGCGCTGCCTCCCGGTGCCACGGCGTACTCGCTGGAGATGGCGTCGCCGCCGGGCGCGGGCCGGCCGGTGGCGTCCAGGAGCTCGACCGTGACGGAGCCGGCGGCGCGCGGGGCCCGGAGGGCGGGCCCGGTGCCGGGCGCGGAGCCGGAAGCGCCGCCGCCGCCGCGGTCGGTGTCGCCGCGGTTTGTTCGACCTTCGGCGCCCGCGTGCGCCACCGTGACCGTCACGTCCAGTTCCCCGTCCTCGAAGGCCGCGTCCAGCCCCGCCCGGGCCTCCAGATCCGCCACGTACACGACCGGCGTCGCGTACAGGAAGACCTCCCGCTCGATTCCCGACACCCGCCAGAAGTCCTGGCCCTCCAGATAGCTCCCGTCGCTGTAGCGATGCACCTTCACCGCCAGGACGTTCTCGCCGGGGCGCGCCACGTCGGTGACGTCGAACTCCGCCGGGAGCTTGCTGTCCTCGCTATAGCCCACGAAGCGGCCGTTCATCCACACGTACGCGGCGGAGTTCACGCCCCCGAAGTGGAGGACGATCCTGCGGCCGTTCCAGCCGGGTGGCAGCGTGAAGCTCCGGCGGTAGCTGCCCACCGGATCGTAGTGGCGCTGGATGTACGGGGGATTCCGCTCGAACGTGTAGGGGATGTTCACGTAGATGGGGTAGCCGTAGCCGTGCATCTGCCAGTCGGCGGGCACGGGGATCCGGTCCCACCCGCTGTCGTCGAAGTCCTCCCGGTGAAAGCCCTCGGGGGCCTCCGCCGAACGCGCCACCCAGTGGAAGGCCCACTCCCCGTCCAGGGAGAGGTGGTGGCGCGAGCGGGCCGGGTCCCCGACCAGCGCCAGGTCCGTCGTCTCGTAGCCGAAGAACGTGGCGCGGGCCGGCTCCCGGTTGACCTCGAAGGTCGCCGGGTCCTCCCATTCGGGGCGCGGCTCGCTGGCCTCCCCGGGTGACGGAGCCTCCTGGGCCCGGGCGGAGCCCGGCGTGACGAGACAGGCGGCCGAGGCGAGGGCCAGCCAGGCGAGCGCCCCCAGGGGCGGTGCCAGCCGGGGCAATGCCGGCGAGGCCCGTGCTACCAGGGGCGAAGCCAACAGGGGCGGTGCCAGCGGGCGCCGTGCCGACAAGGCCCGCGCCAACAGGGGCGGTGCCAGCGGGCGCCGTGCCGACAAGGCCCGCGGTGCCAGCGGGCGCAATGCCGACGAGGCCCGTGCTACCAGGGGCGAAGCCAACAGGGGCGGTGCCAGCTGGGGAGATCGGCTTCCGGCGGCGCGCATGGCTGGGGCTCCGGTTCGAGACGGCGTGCGGGAGGCCAATCTAGGTCCCCCCCCCGCGCGCGCCACCGCCCTTGTGACCCGGGAGGCGCCCACCCACGTTAGCCCGCCATGACGCTCAACGCGCTGGACCTGGTCGCGTTCGTCGCCTTCATCGCGCTGGTGATCGGCGTGTCCCTGGCGGCCTCCCGCAAGGAGGCCAGCGCCGAGGACTACTTCCTGGCGGGGCGGGGGCTGCCCTGGTGGCTCATCGGCTTCAGCCTCATCGCGTCCAACATCTCCACGGAACACTTCGTGGGGATGGCGGGCCGGGGCTACGAGTTGGGCCTGGCCATCGCCAGCTACGAGTGGATGGCGGCGGTGACGCTGGTCATCGTGGGTCTGTACTTCCTGCCGCGCTTCCTACGCTCGGGCATCTACACGATCCCCGAGTTCCTGGAGTACCGCTACGACACCGGGGCGCGCACCCTCATGGCGGCGTACGTCATGCTGGCGTACGTCTTCGTGGCCCTGGCGACGGTGCTCTTCGCCGGAGCGCTGGCGCTGGAAGCGGTCTTCGGCATCGACGTGGTCGTGGGCATCTGGCTCATCGGCTTGCTGGCCGGGGCGTACACGATCTACGGTGGCCTCAAGGCGGTGGTGTGGTCGGACCTCATCCAGGGGCTCGCGCTGCTCCTGGGAGGCGTGCTGGTCACGGTGCTCGGCTTCCGCGCCATCGGCGGCTGGCAGCCCTTCGTCGAGGCCGCCGGGGGGCGGCTCCATACCGTCCTGCCCTGGAACCATCCCGAGATGCCCTGGTTGGCCGTCTTCATCGGCGGCCTGTGGATCCCGAATCTCTTCTACTGGGGCCTCAACCAGTTCATCACCCAGCGGACCCTGGCGGCGCGCTCCCTGGCAGATGGGCAGAGGGGCATCATCCTGGCGGCGTTCCTCAAGCTCCTCATCCCGTTCATCATCGTCTTTCCGGGGATCATGGCGGCGGAACTGTACGCCGACCGCATCGCCACGCCGGACCAGGCCTACCCGATCCTGATCCGAGACCTGCTGCCCGCCGGGCTCACCGGCATAATGTTCGCCGCGCTGTTCGGGGCGGTCATGAGCTCGCTGGACTCCATGCTCAACTCGGCGGCGACGATCTTCACGATCGACCTGTACAAGCGGCACCTGCGGCCCGACGCCCCGCCGCGGCGTCTCATGAACGTGGGTCGAGTGGCGACGGCGGTCCTCATGGTGGCGGGCTGTCTATGGGCTCCAATCGTGGCGCGCGCGGGCTCGATCTTCGACTATATCCAGATGTTCTGGGGCTTCATCTCCCCGGGCATCGTGGCCGCGTTCCTGTTCGGTCTGTTCTCGCCCCGGACACCGGCGTCGGCGGCCAAGGGCGCCATGGTGCTGGGCATCCCCGTCTATGGCGCGCTCCTCTGGTTCCTGCCCGGAGTGGCGTTCCTCCACCACATGTTCATCACGTTCCTGGTGCTTGCGGCGTTCATGGCGATGGAGACGGCCCGGCGGCCGCTGGAGCGGCCCGCCGCGCTCCCCGTGCAGGAGGGCTTCGACCTGGAACCCGCCCCGGGCATCCGGGGGTGGAGCGCCGCCGTGGTCGTGGCCACCGTGGCCCTATACGCGCTCTTCTGGTAGGCTCGATAGCGTCGTTCGCGAGGTGCCTCATAGTCGAAGCCACGACGGAAGTGGACACGAGACTCCGCGCTGAGCACGGCAGACTATGGTCAGCGTATCCGGAGAATCCGGAGCGCCGAAGGCGAAGTCCAGGGATATGGCGTTTATCGGGGGTGGGTCGTGCGGCCGCCGAGGGTGGGGGTGGGGGCGAGGGTCGGAGTGGGGGTCGAGGGTGGGGCGGCGG
>DASWKP010000416.1:0-5467 GCA_036396575.1 Longimicrobiales bacterium
GAGCGCAAGGCGGTGCGGCGCCTGGGGGAGCACTCACCCGTCCCGGTTGAAGTCGTCCCCTTCGCCTGGCAGGTCCACGTGCCGATCCTGCGAGAGATGGGGGCCGAGCCCACGTTGCGCCGGGATCCCTCAGGCGAGCCCGTCCGGACCGACAATGGTAACGTGATCCTGGACTGCCGGTTCTCCTCGGGGCTGGAGGACCCCGCCGCGGTGGACGCGCGGCTACGGGCTCGACCGGGCATCGTGGAGACGGGCTTCTTCCTGGGGATGGCGTGCCGGGCCTACATGGCGGGCGCGGCTGGCGTGCGGGTCATCTCGAGGGAGGCGGCGTCGTGAGCGCCGTCCGGATCGCCCCGTCCATCCTCGCGGCGGACCTCGGGCGCCTGGGCGACGAGGTCCGGGCCGCGGAGGCGGCGGGGGCCGACTGGATCCACGTGGACGTGATGGACGGCCACTTCGTGCCCAACATCACCTTCGGGCCCGCCGTGGCCGCCGCCGTCCGCCGGGCTACCGAGCTGCCCGTGGACGTCCACCTCATGATCGAGCGGCCCGACGCCTTCCTGGAGGCCTTTGCCGACGCCGGGGCCCACGTCATCACCGTCCACCAGGAGACGTGCCCCCACCTCCACCGCACCCTGGAGCGGATCCGGGAGCTGGGCGTGCGTCCGGGCGTCACGGTGAATCCCGCCACGCCGGTCGATACATTGGCCGACGTCGTGCCCCTTGTGGACCTCATCCTCATCATGAGCGTGAATCCGGGCTTTGGCGGACAGGCGTTCATTCCCGGGAGCCTGGACCGGATCCGCAGGGTCGGGGCCCTGGTGGCGTCCCACGGGCGCGCGGGCGTTGAGGTGGAGGTGGACGGGGGCGTCGACGCCGGCAACGCCCGGGCCCTGGTGGAGGCGGGGACCACGGTGCTGGTCGCGGGCTCCGCGGTATTCCGGCACCCGGACGGTGTTTCGGCCGGCGTCCAGGCGCTCCGGGACGCCGCGGCCGGGCACTGACGGCCGCCACGGCCCCACCTGGAAATTGCCCTGCTCCCGCCGGGCGCGTTACTCTCATGCGCGAGCGCACATGGACCAACCTGACGTCATCGATTCGGCGGCCCTCGACCGGCTGCGGCAGTGGGGCGGAGTCGACCTCCTTCGCCAGATGATCCGTCTGTTCCTGGAGAACGCGGAGGAACGGCTCCGACAGATCCGGGACGGCTTCGACGGACAGGGGCTGGAGCTGGTCGAGCGAGGCTCCCACTCACTCAAGTCGAGCGCGGCGAACGTGGGGGCCTCGGTCGTGAACCGCCTCGCGGCCGACATGGAGGACCGGGCGGCGGAGGGAGACGATGCCGGTGCCCGGGCGCTCCACGAGCCCCTGATCCAGGCCCACCGGACTGCCATCGAGCGATTGGGTGACATCGCCAAAGGACTCGAGGAATGAGGCATAAGATCGCAGTCGTCGAAGACAACCCGGACAACCGGTTGCTCGTCCAGGCCATCCTCGAGGATCTGTACGAGATCAGCGAGTATGAAACTGGCGCCGAGGCCGTGGCGGGGCTCATCGAGGACGATCCCGACCTGATCCTCCTGGACATCTCCCTCCCGGAGATGGACGGCACCGAGGTGCTGGCCTGGATCCGCGAACAGGACGCCCTCAAGGGCCGGCCGGTCATCGCGCTCACGGCTCACGCCATGGCCGGGGATCGCGAGAAGTACCTCCGAGCCGGCTTCAACGACTACGTGACCAAGCCCATCGTGGACGAGGACGTACTCCTGGAGGCCATCGAGCGTTGGCTGAACGAGGAGACCTGACCGGACCTCCCGTCCACCCCGACCCGGCCGATTCCGGAGGACGCTCCCCGGCGGATGCCGAGACGATCCTGGCCCTCCCCAGGTCCGAGGCGCCGGCCCTGTTCGGGGATGATCGGGCGCCTCAGCGGGCCACGATCTACTGGATCGTGGGGCTGCTCATGGTGGCGGGCGCCATCGTGTTGCGCGCCTCGCCCTGGAGGACGGGCGCCGCGCTCCACAACGTCGTCGAGGCCATCGCCACGATCCTCGCTTTCGTGGTGGGCGCGTTGGCCCTGGTGCGCTTCTACTCGCGGAAGCAGAGCACCTTCCTCTTCATAGGGACCGGCTTCCTGGGCACGGGCGTGCTGGACGGCTATCACGCGCTCATCTCGTCCCAGATCCTCGCGATCCCCCAGGGGACCGAACTGGCGGATGCCTCCGTGTGGAGTTGGACCGCCTCCCGCGTCTTTCTGGGGCTGTTCCTGGTGGTGTCCCACCTGGCGTGGCGGCGGGAGGAAGGGGGAGGGGGGATGGCCGTGCGGGAGGGCTCGGTCTACGCCACGGCCATCGTCCTGACGCTGGCTATCTTCACCTTCTTCGTCCGGACCGACCTTCGCTCGGCGTATTTCCCCGCCGTCGGCATGACGCGGCCCGGAGAGACCCTGCCGGCGCTCCTGTTCGGCATGGCCTTCGTGGGATACCTCCGCAAAGGCGCGTGGCGGCGGGACTGGTTCGATCACTGGCTGATCGTGTCGTTGCTCATCGCGCTCCTGGATCATGCCGTCTACATCTCCCAGTCCAGGGAGCTCTACGACGCCATGTACGACGCGGGGCACGCTCTCAAGCTCGCCAGTTACCTGGCGGTCCTGTCGGGCCTGATGATCAGCGTGTACGTGACGTTTCGGCGAGAGGGCCAGGCCATGGAGGCGGTCCAGGGGGCCAACGACGCCCTGGCCCGGGAGGTCGCCGTGCGCCGCGAGGCGGAGCGCATCCTGCAGGAGAGTGAAGAACGCCTCCAGAACTTCCTCGACACGGCCCACGACCTCATCCAGAGCACCACCCCCGATGGGCGCCTGCTCTACGTCAACCGAGCGTGGGAGTGGACGGTGGGCTACGAAGCCGGGGAGGCCCTGGAGATGGGCCTTGCCGACGTGCTGTCGCCCGCGTGCATGCCTGACGTGGATGCCGCCATCCAACACGCACTGGACGGAGAGCCGGTCCCGCGCATGGACCTCGAGTTCGTGTCGGCGGACGGTCAGACGGTCGTGTGCTCCGGGAGTCTGACGGTCCACCGGGTGGGGGGCACTCCCGTGACGGTCCAGGCGATCCTGCGGGACGTGACGGAGCAGCGGCGGGCGGAGAGGGAGTTGGCGGCGTCCCAGGCCAACGTCGAGGCCCTGGTGGAGAACACCGGTGAGGCCATCTGGTCGGTGGGCCTGGATCATCGCCTGATCACCTTCAACTCGGCCTTCGCTCTGGCCATCGAGGCCCGGACGGGTCGGGAGCCCTCGAAGGGGGACGCGCCGGAGCACATCTTCGAACCGGAAGTCGGGGAATGGCACCGGGAATTGTACCGCCGCACCCTGCGGGGGGAGCGCTTCTCGGAGGAGCGGCAGGAGGCGGTGCAGGGCCAACTCCGCTACATGGAGATCTTCTGCAACCCCATCCATGACGAGAAGGGAATCGCTGGCGCGGTGATGTTCGGACGGGACATCACGCCGCGGAAGCGGGCCGAGGAGGCGATGGTCATGGCCAAGGAGGAGGCCATTGCCGCCGACCGGGCGAAGAGCCAGTTCCTGGCCAACATGAGCCACGAGCTGCGCACCCCGCTCAACTCGGTCATTGGCTTCGCCAACATCCTGCTCAAGAACAAGAAGGGGAACCTGGAAGACAAGCAGATGGGGTTCCTCACTCGGATCCTGACCAACGGCCGCCACCTCCTCGCCCTCATCAACGAAGTGCTCGACCTGGCCAAGATCGAGGCGGGGCGGATGGAGCTGGAGATCGAGCCCACGGACCTGGCCGAGCTCGTCGGCGAGACGCTGGGTCAGCTCGAGGGGCGCGTCACCGAACGGGACGTGGCGCTGGTGGCCGCGGTGCCCGAGGGCCTGAATCCGCTGGACACCGATGCCTCCAAGCTGAAGCAGGTCATCATCAACCTGGTGGGCAATGCCCTCAAGTTCACGGAGCACGGCTCGGTCACGGTCCGGGCGATTCCCGCGGCGGACGGTGTCACGCCGGCCGCGCTTGCGGTGGAGGACACGGGGATCGGCATTCCGGAGGACCGCCTCCAGGCCATCTTCGATGCGTTCCAACAGGCGGACGGAACCACCAGCCGCAAGTACGGAGGGACGGGGCTGGGGTTGGCCATCTCCCGATCGATCTGCCAGCTCCTGGGCTACCACGTGGACGTGACCTCGGTCGTGGGCGAAGGTTCCACCTTCACCATCCACTTGGGCGCACCCGCCCCCCACCCCGATCCTGAGGAGCCGGGGGCGCGCGCCCAGCGGGAGCAGGAGCTCAGCCCGGAGGAAGCCCGCCAGAGCATGAGCACGCACGCCATCCGGGACTTCAAGGTCCTGGTGGTGGACGACGAGTTGGACTCGCGGGTCCTCATGGCCCACCTCCTGGAGGACTTCGGCTGCACCGTCCTGAACGCCGCGTCGGGGGAGGAGGGGATCGAGATGGCCCGGGAGCACCGGCCCGATCTCATCACGCTGGACCTCATGATGCCCGGGATGACGGGGTGGGAGGCGCTCCGCGTGCTGAAGGATGACGACGATCTGCGGGAGATTCCCGTGGTCGTGGTGAGCATCGTCGCCAAAGAGGGCGGGAGGGGCCGGCTCCTCGGTGCCGTGGACCTCATCACCAAGCCGGTGGAACGTGAGGCGCTGCTCCGCGTCCTGTGGCGGAACCTGGTCCGCCAGAAGGGGGGACGGGTGCTGCTGGTGGAGGACGACGACGCCACGCGCGAGGTTCTGGAGGAGTATCTCACGGAGGCGGGCCTCGAGGTGCGTGGGGTCAGCAACGGCCTGGAGGCGCTTCAGGCGGTGGAGCAGGAGGCGCCGGACGCGGTCCTGCTGGACCTCATGATGCCCGTCATGGACGGTATGACCTTCCTGGACCGGCTCCGCGACAACCCGTATCACGCCGGGCTCCCCGTCATCGTTCTCACCGCCAAAGACCTCACGGCGGAGGAGAAGGAGCAGCTCGCCGAGAAGGCGTCGGGCGTCATCATGAAGGGAGAGTCCGTGGAGGAGCGGCTACGGGAGGTGCTGGGCTCCCTGTTCCCGTTGTCGCCCGGTGCCAAAAGCCCCGACGACTGACGATCCATGCATCGATTCACGGCACGCGTCACCCTCCCCCACACCCCCGGCGAGGTCTTTGCCTGGCACGAGCGCCCGGGCGCCTTCGAGCGCCTCACCCCTCCCTGGGTGGATGTCCGCGTGCTGGAGAGGGAAGGCGGCATCCGGGACGGAGCCCGCGTGGTCCTGCGCGTCCGCCGGGGGCCCCTCGATGTGACGTGGAAGCTGCGCCACCGGGACTACGTCGAAGGGGAGCGGTTCGTGGACGAGCAGGTGTCGGGGCCGCTTCACTCGTGGGTGCACACCCACCGCTTCCTCCCCTCGGAGGACGGCGGTACCGTGCTGGAGGACGAGGTGGACTGGGAGCCGCCCATGGGG
>DASWKP010000417.1:0-6597 GCA_036396575.1 Longimicrobiales bacterium
CGAACTGCGCAAGACGGCGCTCTTCTGGGCCGGCCAGGTGGGCGCCGTGGAGGCCCCGGATCTCCGGACCATGTACGGAACCCTCTCGGATCCCGATATGAAGGAACAGGCAGTTTTCGTCCTCTCTCAGATGAAGGGCGCCGCCGCGGTGGATGCCCTCATGCACATCGCCGACACCGAGACGGACCGCGAGCTCAAGGAGCGAGCCATCTTCTGGCTGGGCCAGAGCGACGATCCACGGGTGCCCGAGTTCCTGCTCCGCATCATCCGGGGAGGTGAGGCGTGACGGGTGGGCGTGCCCTCCGGCGCCTCGGGTCGGGGGTCCTCACCGGGGGCGGCCTGGCGCTCTGCCTGCTCCCCGCGCCTTCCGTGGCCCAGGGTCTGGAGTCCAGAGTGCGTGCCGCGGAGGGGGACGTGAGCTTCGGCTTCCCCATCCGGGATGGGATCGAGGTGTGCGAGAACCGCGTGTCGTGGGGCGAGGGGCACATGCGGTGGGGCCGGTGGAGCGACCGCGAGGAGCCAGAGCTGTGCTCCGAGGGCCTCGCTCGGGCGGTGCTCGCGGTGCGGGACGGCCGGATCCGGGACGTGGACTGGGAGCCCTGGCTGGGGGAGGGCGCCGGGCAGGGGAGCTGGACGGACCTCGGCCGAGTGGGCGCGCGGGAGGCCACGGACCTCTTCCTGGGCGTCGCCCGGTCCGGCCGGGACCGGGGGAGCCGCGACGCCCTCGCCGGGGCGGCCATGACCGATGGTGTCGAGATCTGGCCTGAGCTGCTGGCCATTGGCCGGGACAGCTCCCTCGACGAGGACGTGCGTGAGGGCGCGGTCTTCTGGGTGGGGCAGGCCGCCGCCGAAGCCGCCACCGAGGGGCTGGAGGGGCTGGCCCGGGACGACCAGGAGGACCAGGGCGTCCGGGACGCCGCGGTCTTTGCCCTGTCGCGGCGGCCCGCCGGGGAATCGGTTCCGATCCTCATGGACCTCGCCCGGACGGCAGAGCGGGCCGAGACCCGCAAGACGGCCCTGTTCTGGCTGGCCCAGTCGGACGACGCCAGGGTCCTGCCATTCTTCGAGGACATCCTGTTGGGGCGCGCGGGAGGTCGCTGAGGGAATCCGCCGGCAGGGAACGCACCGCTTGGCGGGCGGAAGTTGGCCTCGTTACCTTTGAGCGATTTCCACCCCCCAAACGTGCCAAGCGATGGATCCAGCTCCCGCGCACCCGATGACGGTCCTCCTCGTGGAGGAAGCGCCCGAAGACCTCGACGGTCTGCGGGCCTCTCTCCGGGGCGTCCGGGGTGAAGACGTGGAGTTGGAACACGCGGGGGAGCTTTCGGACGCGCTCCAACGGCTGTCCGAGGGTGGGGTGGACGCGGTCCTGCTCGACCTGACCCTCCCCGACAGCCAGGGGATGGTCACTTTCGAGCGCATGTACGCCTTCGCGCCCGACATCCCCATCGTGGTCCTGACGGCCCTGGACGACGAGGAGGTGGCCGTGGCCACGGTGCAGGGGGGCGCTCAGGACTACCTGGTGCGGGACGAGGTCACGCCCGCCGAGGTGGTCCGGGCGCTCCGCTACGCGATGGAACGACACCGCCTCCTGTCGGCTCTCCGGACCCTGTCCCTGCTGGACGACCTCACGGGGTTGTACAACCGGCGAGGCTTCGCGGAGTTGGCCGTACACTACCTGAAGCTCGGGCGCCGTTCCGGTCGGGGGGGTACGATCTTCGTCCTCGACCTCGACCGCTTCAAGACCATCAACGACACGCTCGGGCATCACGTGGGGGACCGGGCCCTCCTGCGTGTGGCGGAGATCCTCCGGTCGGTGTTCCGGAGGTCCGACCTCCTCGCCCGGCTCCAGGGGGACGAGTTCGCCGTTCTGGCCCTGGGCTCCACGGAGGACGGCGCCGAGGGGCTGGAGGCGCGCATTCGCGAGGAGATCCAGGAGTTCAACGCGCAGCGCCGGGAGGCGTACAGGCTCTCGGCGAGCATCGGCATGGTACCGTTCATGGACGAGGACGGCCGCCAGATCGACCAGCTCATCACCCGCGCGAGGGAGGCCGTGCAGGACGAGAAACGCAGACGGGCACCCGTGGCATGAGTGACGAGTCCGACAGCCCCGGACAGGCCCCGGCCGAGAACGTCCCACGGCCGTCCGTACACTGGCTCGTCCGCATCGCGGAGCGGGCGGGGCTGGGTGAATCCGTCCAGGTGGACGTGCCCGCCGGCACGCCGGTGACCGAGGCGTGGGGAGTCGTGGCCCGGGGCCTGTCCGTTCCCGAGGCCGATCTGGCCGCCCTGGTGGCCGAGTATTTCCGTCTGGACGTGGCCAAGATCCACGAGGCGGACCCGAACGCGGCTCTGGTGGTGCCCGAGAGCATGGCCCGCAAGCACCACGTCTACCCCCTTCTGGAAGACGACCGCCACCTATGGGTGGCCACCGCGGACCCCACGGACGTCGAAGCGGAGCGCGCCCTCGGCTTCTCGTCGGGCCGCACCACCGTCTTCCAGGTGGCGTCGCCCACGACGATCCAGGACTCCCTGGACGCCCGCTTCAGCCCCGAGAAGGCCGTCGAGACCCTTCTGGGGACGCTCGAAGGGGAGATGGACGACGTCGACGCCGTCAAGCTGGTGGAGGAGATGGGGCCGGAGGCCATCAGCGAGGGAGACGTGTCCGCCACGCCGGTGGTCAAGCTCACCAACCTCATCATCCGGGACGGGATCGCGGCGGGGTGCAGCGACATCCACATCGAGCCCGGACGCCGCGTCGGCTCGGTGCGCTACCGCGTGGACGGCGTGTTGCGCAAGCACATGGATCTGCCCATGACGGCGCTGAACCGGGTCATCAGCCGCATCAAGATCCTGTCCAGGCTGGACATCGCCGACCGGCTTCGCCCGCAGGACGGCAAGGCGAGGGTCCGCATCCGCAACCTGGCCTACGATCTGCGCGTGTCCACCATCCCCGCCGGCGGCGCTGAGAAGTGCGTCATCCGGGTCCTGGACTCGTCCGCCTCCGTCACGCTGGACGACCTGGGCCTTCCCGGTCCGGAGCTGGATCGCATGCGAAGCCTGCTTTCCAACCGGGACGGCGTGGTCATCGTCACGGGGCCCACGGGCTCCGGCAAGACCACCACCCTGTACGGCGCCCTCCGGGAGCTGGCGGACGGCAAAGTGAACATCATGACCGTGGAGGACCCGATCGAGTACGACCTCCCGGCCGTCACTCAGACTCAGGTCGAGACCAAGCAGGGCCTCACGTTCGGCGCCGCCCTGCGTTCCATCCTGCGCCAGGACCCGGACGTCATCCTGGTGGGGGAGATCCGCGACAAGGAGACCGCCGAGGTAGCCGCTCAGGCGGCCATGACGGGCCACCTGGTCCTGGCCACGGTCCACGCCAACGACGCGGTGAGCGCCATCACGCGCATGGGGGATATGGGCCTCCAGTACTCCACCATCGCCCAGACGCTCCGGGGCGCTCTGGCCCAGCGCCTCCTCCGCAAGGTGTGCGCCGCCTGCGCCGAGCCGGTGCGGGGCGTCCTGACCCCCGACGAGCAGCGTCTCACCGAGCGGCACGGCATGGAGCCCGTGGTCCGGGCCGTCGGGTGCCCGGAGTGCGGCTTTACCGGGTACCGGGGCCGCCTCCCGGTGGTGGAAGTCATGATCGCCGGCCCGCGCTTTTCCCAGGCGGTCGAGCAACGCAAGGGATGGGCCACCTTGAACCGGGTGGCCATGCAGGGGGGGATGCGCCCCATGCACCAGGTGGCGCTGGACTGGGTGACCCAGGCGAAGACCACCCTGGTGGAGGTCGAGCGCGTCCTGGGGCAGATCGTGGAGGAGGAACCCGAGGACGAGGCCAAGGGCCCGCCCAGAGTTCTGCTCGTGGACGACGACGCCGGCGCCCGCCTCATGATGCGCACGCTCATGGAGGCCGAGGGCTACCTGGTCGAGGAGGCCGAGGACGGCCACAGGGCCATCGACAAGCTCAAGGCCGACCCGAACTACGCCCTGTGCATCCTGGACCTGTCGATGCCCGGCCTGGACGGACGGGAGGTCCTCAGGCTGGTGCGCGGCTCGGTGGACACGGCCGCCCTCCCGGTCATGATTCGCACGGGCACGGGCTCGGAGAAGGTGGAGGCTGAGCTCCTGGAGGCCGGGGCCGACGACTACCTGGACAAGTCCGTGGAGCCCGCCCGCTTCCTGGCGAGGGTCAAGGCGGTCATGAGGCGCTCGCTGATCTGACCGCGCGCCCGTACCTCGGGCCGGTGGGGAAACCTTCCTTCCGCGGGCGCCGTATCACATCGGTCACGCCATCCTCGGGGTCCGGCCTCGCGTTGACACGATCCGCCGGGATTCGACACCTTTACCGGCTGTCGCCCACCCCGGGGCGCCCGAATCCACCGACGCGTGGGATCAAATGTTCAAAACGGTCAAGGGCCGGCTCATCACCATCGTCCTCATGGTGTTGATGGCGGGTTGGCAGCTCAAGACGAAAGGCCTGAAGCAGGGTCTGGACCTACAGGGCGGGATGCACCTCGTCCTCGAGGTGGACGACCCCGACGGGACGCTCACCGACGACGCGCGCCAGGCGGCCATCGAGCAGGCCGAGCGCATCATCAGGACGCGCATCGACGAGTTCGGGGTGGAGGAGCCTCTCGTTCAGCTTCAGGGCACCGAGCGCATCATCGTGGAGCTGGCGGGCATCACCGACGAAAGGGCCGCCCGGGACATCATCCAGCGGGCGGCCTTCCTGGAATGGAAGCTCGTGCTGCCCGTCCAGGACGTCGAACGGGCGTTGCCGCGGATCGATCGGGTCATCGTGGCCACCCTCGGCGAGGAGCGCCTCCGGGAGATGATCGACCGGAACATGGAGGTGGCGGCGCCGACGTCCGAGTTGGAGGAGGCGCTCTTCGGCGGGGCCTCGACGGACACCGTGCCGCCCGACTCGACCGCGGCGGGCGACCCGACCGCGGCGGACACCTCCGCGCTGGCTGACCTGGAGGCGGAGACCGTGCTCCGGCCCCTGACCTCGATGCTGAACAGCGGTGACCTGGAGGGGACCTTCCTGGTCGCGGTGTCCGATCTGGAAGTCGTCGAGCAACTTCTGGCGATGCCGGAGGTGCAGAGCGCCATGCCCCGAGAAGTGGCGCTCCACTGGGGCCAGGATCCGGTCGGCGCGGGCGCCCAGCTCTACCGCCGCCTCTTCGTGCTCACGAGGGACGCCTTCCTCTCCGGTTCGGAGCTCGAAGACGCTTCCGCGGGCCGGGACCCCCAGTTCAACCAGGCCCAGGTCCAGTTCCAGCTCTCCCGGGCGGGAGGCCGCATGTTCAGCCGCCTCACGAGCCAGCACGTTGGCGATTACCTGGCCATCCTCCTGGACAACGAGGTGATGAGCGCACCGGTCATCCGGGACCGCATCGGGGCCACGGGACAGATCGAGATGCCCGGCTCCCCGCTGGAGGAGGCGCGCAACCTGGCCCTGGTCCTCCGGGCCGGCGCTCTGCCCGTGCCCCTGCGCATCGAAGAGGAGCGGACGGTGGGGCCGTCCCTCGGGCAGGACTCCATCGACCGCGGGCGGATCGCGGGCATAGTGGGCATCGTCGCCGTCGTCCTCATCATGGTGCTCTACTACAGGATGGCGGGGATCCTCGCCATCCTGGCCCTGGGGGTATACGTCATCCTGGTGCTGGGTGGCCTGGCCGGAATGAACGCCACGCTCACGCTCCCGGGCATCGCGGGCCTCATCCTGTCGGTGGGTATGGCCGTGGACGCCAACGTCCTCATCTTCGAGCGCATCCGTGAGGAGTTGGCTGCGGGGAGGGCCACGCGTACCGCGGTCGACGAGGGCTTCGCGCACGCGCTGTCCGCCATCGTGGACGCCAACATCACCACCCTCATCACGGCGCTCATCCTGTTCCAGTTCGGGACGGGCCCCATCAAGGGCTTCGCCGTGACGCTGTCGATCGGCATCGTGGCCTCCTTCGTCAGCGCCCTTTACGTGACCCGGTCCTTCTTCCTCCTGTACCTCCAGGGGAAGAAGGCTTCGGATCCCATCTCCATCTAGGTCGGACATGCGACTCTTCAGCGACGCTCATTACGGCTTCGTCGAGAAACGGAAGCCCGCCTACGTTCTGAGCAGCGTGGTGATTGTCATCGGGCTGGCGGCCATGGTCGTCAACCTCGTCACCCTGGGCCATTGGCTCAACCAGGGGGTTGACTTCACGGGTGGCTCCATGGTCCAGGTCCGGATCGACCAGCCGGGCGTCGGCGACCAGAATGTCCGGGACGCCCTGACGAGCGTCGTCGGGACCACCGTCACTCGCTTCGCCGGGGAGAACGAGTTCGTCATTCGGGCCCCCCTGACCGAGGACACCGACATCGACGACGTGAGAGCCACCATCGAGGGCGAGTTGGCGGCGGCCTTCGGAGCCGGGTCCGTCACCGTGGAGCGCAGCTACGGGGTCGGTCCCAAGATCGGCGCCGAGCTCGAGCGCAAGGCGGCGGGCGCCATCCTGTTCAGCTTCGTCCTTACGCTCATCTACCTCGCCATCCGCTTCGAGCTGCGCTTCGGCATCGCGGCCGTCATCGCCACGGCGCACGACGTCGTGG
>DASWKP010000418.1:0-10034 GCA_036396575.1 Longimicrobiales bacterium
GGAACCGCCGTGAGTGGGAGTGGCACGTACGGGAAGCGATGGCCCGCGACTTCAGCTGGCCCCGCTCCGTCGAGCGCTACGCCGAGGTCTACCGAAGGGCCCTTAGGCGGCGGGCCCACATGAACGGGACCTGACGGCCCCTTGAACTCGACTACGGCGCCGGCGCCACCTCGCTCCCTGGTTCTCCACGGGCACTTCTATCAGCCTCCCCGGGAAGACCCGTGGACGGGGCTGGTCCCACGGGAGCTGTCCGCCTCGCCCTTCCACGACTGGAACCAGCGCGTCCACGACGAGTGCTATCGGGCGGTGACCGCGGCCCGGGTCCTGGACGGGAACGGACGCATCCGCCGGGTGATGAACGCTCTGGAGTGGATGAGCTGGGACGCGGGGCCCACGCTTCTGAGCTGGCTCGCCACGCAGCAGCCGCACACGTACACGGCGTTCCTGGAGGCGGACGCCGGGAGCGTCCAGCGCCTGGGGCACGGTGGAGCCCTGGCCGCCCCATACCACCACATCATCCTCCCCCTCGCCTCGCGGCGCGACAAGGTGACCGAGGTTCGCTGGGGAGCGGCGGACTTCCGCAGGCGGTTCGGCCGCGAGCCCGCCGGCATGTGGCTCCCGGAAGCCGCCGTCGACATGGAGACCCTCGAGGTTCTCGCGGCGGAGGGGATCCGCTTCACCGTTCTGGGGCCAGGCCAGGTCACGTCGGTTCCGGAGGGAGGCCTGCCCGGAAGGGTGCGCCTGGGAGGAGGCCGGTCGCTGGCGGTCTTCGTCTACGACGGAGGCCTGTCCCACGACGTGGCCTTCGGCCACCTGCTCCACGACGCCCACGCCTGGGTGGAGCGCATGGCCCGGACCGGGGACGAAGGGACGTCGCTTGTCTCCCTGGCCACCGACGGCGAGACCTTCGGCCATCACCAGCGCTGGGGTGACATGGCCCTGGCCGCGGCCATCGTCCACACCCTGGACCGGCGAGATGTGCGGCTGGAGAACTTCGCGTCGTTCCTGGCCCGGAGGCCGCCCGTCGAGGAGGTGGAGGTCGTGGAGCCCTCCTCCTGGAGTTGCGTCCACGGCGTCGACCGCTGGCGGAGGGAGTGCGGGTGCCGGCTGGACCCCGGCGCCGGCACTCAGCAGGCGTGGCGGGGAGTGCTCAGGAAGGCCCTCGATGACCTGGCGGGCGACCTGGCGGACCTCTACGAGACCGAGGCGGGCGCCCTCTTCCGGGATCCGTGGGGCGCCCGCGACGGGTATGGCGCCGTGGTGGACGGCAGCGAGGCGGCCCGGGCCCGATACGTGGAGCGCCGGGCCCCGCGGCCGTTGGACGGTCGGGAGCGCCGGCGCGCCCTGGAGCTCCTGGAGCTCCAGCGCGACGCCCTGCGCATGTTCACGTCGTGCGGCTGGTTCTTCGACGACCTGGCTCGGCTGGAGCCCATCCAGATACTCCGCTATGCGGCCCACGCCCTGGACCTGGCGGGGCCGGCCGGAAAGCCATGGGAAGCTCGCCTGCGGGGGGCCCTGGCCGACGCCGCGAGCAACGATCCCGCCGAGGGGGACGGCCGCCGGATCTGGGACGACCGCGTCCGGCTTCGGCTCGTCCCCACCCCGCCCCACCTCGTGCCGGGTCCACCGCCGCAGCCCACGGCGGCCTCCCTCGGACGCTCACCCCCGGGGCTCGCCTTGGAGCTGGAGCCTCGCGTCCGGGATCTGATCCGCTCGGTCGAACGCCTGGCCACGGACCACTCGCCAGGACACCTGGCGGCCCTGGAGCGGGACCTGGGCGCCCTGCGCGACTCGGGCCACCTGCCGCCCTTCGAGGTCCAGACGGTCCTGTGGCGGGTCGTGGCGAAGCTCTCGCGCTCGGAACGGGCGGCCCTGGCCGGGGTCGCGCGGGCGCTGGGTTTCTCCGAGGACGCCCTGGCCGAGCCCGCACCGCAGGCGGCGCCACCCGTCCACTTCGTCTTCGGGCTCCACGTCCATCAGCCCGTCGGCAACTTCGACGCCGTCTTCCAGAGCCACGCCGACGATGTCTACGAGCCCTTCCTGCGCCGCCTCGCCGATGCCGGCTGCCTTCCGCTCACCCTGCACGTGTCCGGCCCGCTTCTGGAGTGGCTCGAGGCGCACCGGCACCCGTACCTGGACCTCGTCGGCGAGCTGGCCTCGGATGGCCGGGTCGAGCTTCTCCTGTCGGGCTTCTACGAGCCCGTCCTTCCCGCGCTGGACCGCATGGACCGAGCCCGCCAGATCGGGTGGATGCGGGAGTGGCTCCTCCGCCGTTGGGGCGTGGAGGCGACGGGATGCTGGCTGACGGAGCGGGTGTGGCAGCCCGAGCTGGCGGCGGACCTGGCCGACGCGGGGGTCCGGTACGCGCTGGTGGACGACCGCCACTTCCTGGTCACGGGCTTCGAGGAGGAGGAGCTGCACCGGCCCTTCCACACCGAGCACGGCGGCAAGGGGCTCCACCTGTTCTCCATCGATGAGCGGCTCCGCTACCTGGTGCCGTTTCGCCCCCCCGACGAGCTCGCCAGTTACCTGCGTGGCCTCCGGGCGACGGGACGGCCAGTGGCGGTCCTCGCGGACGACGGCGAGAAGTTCGGCGGCTGGCCCGGCACGGCCGAGTGGGTCTGGAAGACCGACTGGCTGGACCGCTTCCTCGACACCCTGCACACCCTCCGCGCCGGAGGGGAGATCGTCCTGTCCACGCCGTCCCGCGTCCTGGAAGCCGTCCCGACGGACGGACCCGTCTACCTCCCCACCGCTTCTTACCGGGAGATGGAAGGCTGGTCCATCGGGCCCCGGGGTGCGGAGCGCATGGAACGCGTCACCCAGGCGCTGGAAGACGGGGCCTTCGACGCCGGCGCGCGGGCGCTGGTCAGGGGGAGCCACTGGCTGCACTTCCTGAGCCGGTATCCCGAATCCAACCGTATGCACAAGCGGGCGCAGCTCCTCTCGGACCTGTGCCGCCTGAAAGGCGATCCCCCGGCGGCCCGCCGGGCGGTGGGTCGGGCGCAGTGCAACGACGCATACTGGCATGGGGTCTTCGGCGGCCTCTACCTGCGTCATCTCCGCCGGGCCGTTTGGGCCAACTTGGCCGAGGCCGAGGCGCTTCTTCGGAAGGACGAAGATCTCACCGCGGAGATCCGCGACGTCGACGGTGACGGCCGGGATGAAATCTGGGTTCATGGCCCCCGGGTATCCCTCGTCGTGGCACCCACGCGAGGCGGGGCCGTGGAGAGCTTCCTGGACCTGGAGGCCCGCCTCGATCTGGCCGACGTGCTTACCCGGCGCCGTGAGGCGTATCACCGCGCCATTTCCGAGCCGATTCGCCCTGACGCCCCACCCGTGGAGGGCGACGGCGGAATGCCCTCCCTCACCGACCTGGAGTCGCGGCTGCGTTTCTCGGAGTTGCCCCCCTTCGACCGGGAGGAACGGGCGCTACTCGTGGACCGGGTTCTACCGGCGGACCTGTCGGAGGCGGACTACGCCGGGGGCGGCTTCCAGGCCCTCCGCTCGTGGGCCCTGGCTGTCATGGACGCCACGGTGGAGACCGGCGCCGACGGCGTCCTGGTCACAATGGCGTCCAACGGACCGGGCCGCCTCGACAAGAGGCTCCATGTCCGGGAGGACGGCACGCTGGAGGTGATCTGGCACTGGGACGCCGCCGCCTTCCCTCCCGAGGCCCGCTTCGCGCCCGAGCTGTCCCTGGCGTCTGAGGTGGATCTCGAGCCGGACCCTGAGCCCGAGGCGTTGTGGCGCTACGAGATCCGAACCGTGTCCAAGTCCGAGCGCGGGGCCGAGGAGTCCGTGCAGGGCGTGTCGGTCACGCTCCTGTGGCCCGCCCGCCTGGGAGAAGCGTCCCTGGTGATCCGGCGGCCACGCCCCGCCCCGATCACGCCCGGGCCCACGGAAGCCACGCCTACCTGAACGCCTCGGGGTGCCGCTCGTGGAAGCCCGTGGCGTCCTGGTATGCCATCGCCACCCTCAGCGCTTCCGCGTCCTTCCACAGCCCGCCGATGAACGAGATGCTCACCGGCGATCCGTCCTCGTTGAAGCCGTTGGGAAGGACAACCGCCGGGTGGCCGGTGAGGTTGGTCATGAGCAGGACGTCGGGCCCGAAGGACGGGGTCACGAAGACGTCGACCCCATCCAGGGCCGCGTCCAGGGCCCCCATCACCATCGTGCGCACCCGGTTGGCCTGGATGTACTCCACGGCCGGGATGAAGCGGGCCGTGCGGAACGAATTCGGCCAGCTCCCGGCGGTCTGCCGCACCAGGAGATCGTCCCGGTCCGAGCGCGTGAGGTCGTCGAACGCCGCCGCCGCCTCGGCACTGAGGATGATCCGCATGGCGTTCAGGGGAAAATCGTCGGGCAGGTCCACGGGCGTCACCTCCACGCCCAGGCCGCGGATCACCTCCAGGGCCGCCACGTCGAAGTCCGACACCCGCTCACCCTCGAAGCCCCTCCGGAAGTACCCGATGCGAAGATCCGACAGAGGCCGGCGAGCGTCCCAGTTGAAGGGCACGGTGCGAGCCGTGGGGTCGAGGCCGTCGGCCCCGTGGATGTGCCGCAGTACCAGGGCGCAGTCCTCCACGCCGCGGCAGAGCGGTCCCAACTTGTCCATCGTCCACGACAGGGCCATGGCCCCGTGGCGGCTGACGCGACCGAAGGTGGGCCGGAGACCCGTGGCGCCGGTGCGGGTGGAGGGCGAGACGATCGAGCCCAGGGTCTCCGAGCCGATGGCGAAGCCGACCAGCCCGGCGACCGTGGCCGCGGCGGAGCCCGCGGAGGAGCCGCTGGAGCCCTGCTCCAGGTTCCACGGGTTCCGGGTCTGCCCCCCGAACCAGAAGTCGCCCATGGCCAGAGCCCCCAGGGTGAGCTTGGCCACGAGGACGGCCCCGGCGTCCTCCAGCCTGCGCACCACCGTGGCCGACTCGTCCAGCACCTGGCTCTCGAAGGGCTTCGCGCCCCAGGTCGTGCGGTAGCCCCGGGCAGCCAGGAGGTCCTTCGCTCCCCAGGGGATGCCATGTAGAGGGCCCCGGTAGCGCCCGTGCGCGATCTCGCGGTCCGCGCGCCGGGCCTGCTCGACGGCCAGCTCCGGCGTGAGCGAGATCACCGCCTCGAGGAGGGGACCATGGCGCTCCAGGCGGTCCAGGTACATCTCCGTGAGCTCCACCGACGTGACCTGGCGGGTGCGCACCAACTCCGAGATCCGCGTCACCGGCCAGAAGGCCACGTCCTCCAACCGGTCGGGGCGGAGGACGTCTACGGGCCGCGAGGGCCGGAACGGGCGCTGTTCGAGGGGGGGCGAGGTTCCCGGGAGGTTCGCGTCGAACCGGAGCGCCGGGGAGACTCCGTTGGGGATGGGCTGCTCCCGGAGTTCCCGGTACGCCCGCAGGTTGCCGTCGAGGCCCCGGACCATCATCTCCCGTTCCGCCTCGGAGAACTCCAGGCCGGCGATCTTCTCGGCCTCGGCCACCATGCCGATGGTGACCTCGCCACGCTCCTGTGCCCTCGCCCACAGGACGCCGGGAAACAGCGTGCCCCCGAGCCCCAGGGCGGAAAAATACCCCAGGAAGCCTCGGCGCTCGAGGCTGGATGCCGGCAGGGAGGGAGTCGGTTCCGGAGCGCGGAAGGTCATGGCCATCCTCTCATGGTTGCGGTGGAGAGCACACGGTGGAGCCTTCCCCCCCATACATGCAAGCGTGGCATGCAAGCGTGGCCCGAAAGCGTGACCACGCAATGCGAAACGGGGACACACGGGCGCGCCTTCCGTTGCCTCCCTCAGAGGGTCCGGATACGTTGGTGCGCCGGTTGGCGGGGGCCGGGTGGGGAATGGCCCGACACGGGTCCAGGGGATCCGCCCGACAGAAGGGTGGGGCCCACGACTCTAGGTTGGTGCGAACCTCATTCGGGAGCGCGCCGACCGGCCTTTCGGCGGGCAGCGGTGCGCCGGCCGGGGTGGTTTTTCGCCGTTCGGGACGGGTGCCCATCCGTCACGACGTCTTTCACATGCGAATCGGAGCGGGCCCATGAAGGTCTCCGTGCTCGGAGAGACCCGTCCCGGCGAGAGCCGCGTCGCCCTGATTCCGGCACTCGTCAAGGAGCTGGTCGAGAAGAAGGGCTTCGACGTGGCCGTGGAGGCCGGAGCCGGGCTCGGGTCGCACTTCCCCGACGCCCTCTTCGAGGAGGCGGGCGCCACGATGGGCGACGCCTCCTCGGTGCTCGCGGGCGCCGACGTGCTCCTCAAGGTCGCTCCGCCCACCCTGGACGAGGTGGCGAGGCTACCCGAGGAGCAGGTAGTCATCGGGTTCATGGCCCCCTTCTCGAACGAGGAGGTCGTGAAGGCCATGGCGGCACGCCGGATCACGAGCTTCTCCATGGAGCTCGTGCCGCGAACCACGCGTGCCCAACGCATGGACGCGCTGTCCTCCCAGGCCACGGTGGCCGGGTACAAGGCCGTCCTGAAGGGTGCCGACCAGCTCGGCAAGCTCCTGCCGATGTTCATGACGGCGGCGGGCACGATCCGTCCCGGCAAGGTGCTCGTCCTCGGCGCCGGCGTGGCGGGGCTCCAGGCCATCGCCACCGCGCGCCGTCTGGGAGCGAAGGTGGAGGCCTTCGACGTGCGCCCCGAGGTCAGTGAGCAGGTGCGGAGTCTGGGCGCCGTCTTCCTGGAGACCGAGCACGACGTCACCGCGTCGGGAGAGGGCGGGTACGCCAAGGAGCTCAGCGAAGAGCAGCACCGGCGTGAACTGGAGCTCATCGCCGCCCACATCAACGACGCGGACATCGTCATCACCACCGCGCAGATTCCCGGCCGACCCGCCCCCGTTCTGATCACCGAGGAGATGGTGAAGAGCATGAGCCACGGCTCGGTCATCGTGGACATGGCGACGGAATCGGGCGGCAACTGCGCGCTGAGCGAGGCGGGCCAGACCGTCGAGGTCCATGGGGTCCACATCATGGGCCCCCTGAATCTCCCCGGCGAGATCCCCTTCCATGCGAGCCAGATGTACGCCCGCAACATCGTCACGCTTCTCTACGAGATGGTCGATGACGAAGGCGCTCTGAAGCTGGATTTCGGCAATGACGTGGTCGGGCCGTGCTGCGTGACCCACGGGGGTGAAGTGGTGCACGCCGGCACGCGGGAGCGCCTGGGCCTGCAGCCCCTCGATCGGGAAGAGGAGACTCCGAATGGGTGAGACGTTGATCGGCCTGTACGTCTTCGTGCTGGCCACGCTCGCGGGGCGGGAAGTCATCGGAAAGGTGCCCCCCACCCTGCACACGCCCCTCATGTCCGGCGCCAACGCCATCAGCGGCATTGCGATCATCGGCGCTCTGGTCGTGACGGCGTCCGCGGAGACGGGCGCGGTGACGATCCTGGGGGTGATCGGGATCGCCATGGCCACGATCAACGTGGTGGGTGGCTTCATGGTGACGGATCGAATGCTCCACATGTTCCGGAAGCGTGATTAACGGCCCGCGCGAGATAGGAGAACTGTAGATCATGGACCTCTCGGTCTGGGTGGAGATCGCCTACCTCCTCTCCGCCATACTGTTCGTGTCGGGCCTCAAGAAGATGCAGTCGCCCGCCTCCGCCCGACGCGGCAACGCCCTGGCCGCCATCGCCATGCTCATCGCCATCGTGGCGACGCTGGTGGACAACGAGATCCTCAGTTGGACGGGGATTCTCGTGGGCGTGGCCGCCGGCGGCCTGATCGGCGCCTTCGCCGCGCGCATGGTCAAGATGACCGCCATGCCCGAGATGGTGGGCGCCTTCAACGGGTTCGGCGGCGGTGCCTCGGCCCTGGTGGCGGCGGCGGAGTTCACCCGGCTTCAGCACGCCGGCCTGCCCCTGGACCTGTCCGCGGGCGTGACCATCGGCCTGTCCATGCTCATCGGCGCGGTGACGTTTTCCGGGAGCTTCGTGGCCTTCGGCAAGCTGAACGGGACCATCACGGGCAACCCGGTGACGTTCCCCCTGCAGAAGACCCTGAGCGCGCTGATCTTCCTGGCCATCCTGGCGCTGGGCGGGTTTTTGGCGGCCAACGCCTCGCTGGCCGGACAGGGGCCATTCGTGCTCTTTCTGGTCTTCACGGGCCTGTCGCTGATCCTGGGGATCCTCCTGGTGATTCCCATCGGCGGAGCCGACATGCCGGTGGTTGTCTCGCTGCTGAACTCATACTCGGGACTGGCGGCTTCGGCGGCGGGCTTCGTCCTGGGCAACATGGTGCTGATCATCTCCGGAGCCCTGGTAGGCGCGGCCGGGCTCTTCCTCACGATGCTCATGTGCAGGGCCATGAACCGATCCCTGGCCAACGTCGCTTTCGGCGCCTTCGGGACCGAGGGCGCCAAGGCCGCCATCACCACCGGGGACAAAAGCGTCATCTCGGTGGACGCGGAGCAGGCCGCCATGGTCCTGGCCTACGCCCAGTCGGTCATCGTCGTGCCCGGTTACGGTCTCGCGGTGGCTCAGGCCCAACACGAGCTCAAGAAGGTCATGGACATGCTGGAGGAGCGTGGCGTGGACGTGCGCTACGCGGTCCACCCGGTCGCGGGCCGGATGCCGGGACACATGAACGTGCTACTGGCGGAAGCCGACGTGCCCTACGACCAGCTCTTCGACCTGGACGAGATCAACGACGACTTCTCCCGCACCGACGTCGCCATCCTGGTGGGAGCCAACGACGTGGTGAACCCCGAGGCCCGGAACCCGGACTCGATCATCGCGGGGATGCCGATCCTCGACGTGGACAAGGCGTAGCACGTCATCGTCATCAAGCGTTCGCTGAGCCCCGGCTTCGCCGGCATCGACAACCCGCTCTTCTACATGGACCACACCATGATGTTCTTCGCCGACGCCAAGGCCGCCCTGAGCGGGCTGGTGAAGGAAGTGCGGGAAGCCTTGTAAGCCGGTCCGGCTCCTATGAGGTCCAAGCGGGCCGCCCCTTGCACACGGGGCGGTCCGCGCTTTGTTTGGCGTGAAGTGACGCCGTCCAATCCGACTCCCGGAGCCCGTCATGCCTCCGTCCGGACCCACCGCGACCCGCCTCCGCACGCTACACGTGATCGTGGGGGTAATGATCGCGGGCGTGCTCGTGTTCACGGCCGTGGTCTCGTTTCTCGTGACCGCGGGTACTCTCCCGCTGGAGCCCAACCCGGCGTTCGGCTACCTCATCTACGCCGCCGTGGGCTACCTGGCCATCTCCCTCCTCGCGGCCCCGATGATCGACGGGAGGGTGGGCCGGGCTGCTCCGGGGAGTGACGACGACGTGGTCGCCCAGAAGTGGATCACGGGCGCCATCGTGGGGATGGCGATCCGCGAGGGCGCCGCCCTGTTCGCGCTGGTGGCGAGCCTGCTGGTGGGCTCGGTCCCGTGGGCGCTGGCCTTCGGGCTGATCTCCGCGGCGGGCATGGGCATGGCCTGGCCCCGGGCCCACGAGCTGGAGGAGCGGCTGAACGAGGCCCGGCGCTCGGGCTGACCGGGGCTCTTCAGTTCCGGAAGGCCGTCGAGCACCGCTCGGCCCTCATCTCCCCGCACCCTCGGGATGGACCTCGGCGGCCGCCTCCCGCAGGAGCCTCCACACCCGCAGGACGTGCTCCTCGGTGGTCCGCAGGTTGCCGATCGACACCCGGAGGCAGAAGCGGCCACGGAGCTTCGTGTGGGACAGAAAGGCCCGTCCCGTGGCGTTGACACGCTCCATGATGGCTTCGGTCAGGCGGTCCTGGGCTTCTTCGCCCATTCCGTCGGGGGCGTAACGGAGCACCACCGTACTGAAGGGCACCGGAGCCACCCGCTCCCAGGCGGTGTCGGCGTCGGCCCGGTCGGCCAGCAGCCGGGCGAGGCGCACGTGCTCCCGGATGCGCTCGGCGATACCGTCCTGCCCGAAGTAACGGAGCACGAACCACAGCTTGAGGCCGCGGAAGCGCCGGCCCAGCGCCACGCCGTAATCCATGAGGTTCGTGGCGACGGCCTCCTCCGCGGTACGCAGGTATTCGGGGGTGAGGCTGAAGGCCGTCCGGATGGCCTCCGGGTCCCG